>JAFGIW010000112.1 GCA_016929415.1 Chitinispirillaceae bacterium
CCTTCCAACCCTTCCAACCTATAGATTCGCCCGATGGATCATTGTATTTTTTTCCCGTCTCAATCCAAAGGAGCGCCATATGGCAGAATCGATTGCAAAAACCTTTTTTCCCAAACTCTACAATAAGCTTGAAAAAAAGAAGCAGGAGGTCCGCAGCCGCCCGCTCACCATGCCTGACATCAATACGCTGCTTTCGATGCAATTCAATAACAAACCGCTCTTTCCATCAATCGAGATTTTTTATTCAGAGGAGTATCAGCAGGCCCTGAAAAGCGGCGTTGCTGGCAATGAACTCGATAAACTACAACGTTTCCGGAAGCCTTCGGAGAGCGAGCTGAATCTGCTCTACAGTGATATTCATGTACGTGAGGAAAAAGAGCAGTATACCGGGAGCAATCAGCCGGAAGGCTGAAATAAAAGAGGCCGGCTGCGCCCCTGCCGGCCTCCCGAAGGCTCCCCGCCTTCTCACCTGCCACTCTCCCACCTGAACTCCGGCTGTTTCCGGACGATTACCGTATCGACGCGTTTCCCACTTCCCCCTCTACACCGCCCCGTCAAATTTGAAATCGGCGTTCAACCTTTTCAGCTCTTCGGCAAGCATGAGCAGCCGCTCTTTCCCCGCATCGGACGGCTGTTCCTTGTAAGCAGCGTAGCATTTGAGAAATTCGTCGAGTTTCTCGTCGTACCACTTCCGTTCATTCATTTCGTCAAGTTCCCGCTCGAGGTGGAAGAGGCTGCCTTCGGACATCCGTTCCATCAGATCGAAATAGGAATGTGCCGTATGTTGAAGAATGCGGAGGATCTCGTCGAGATGCTTCGAAAGGGTCTCAAACACATCAATCAACGACGTATTGTTCCCCTGCAGATGCGCGAGTGCACTCGCGGCCAGCTCGTAATAGAGCGCAATCCGTCCCTGCTCGTCGTGTTCGGCAATGACGATATGGTGGTAGGAACCTTCATGTTCGTACCCGGAAAAGATGCCGAAGAGCATAAGCCCGAAGTCCGCATTCTCACGGTACACGTTATAGGCACTGCGCAAGCCGGGATGATTTGCCAGCCATTGCCGCACATCAGTATCAAAGGGTGAGATATAGGGCTTTTGCCGCAGGAGGGAGTCGGACCGGACGAGCGAATTCAGCAGACCGGCGATGTAGACATTGAGTTCCTGATCGCACTCATGGCCGCCCGATTCCAGATGAAGATCGGCCCGCGCCTTGAGAAGGTGCTCGAGGAAGAAAAAACCGCTCTTCCCGACAGCATGCTCTTTCATGTCATAAAACGGCGTCAGGATCTTACCGGCACTCATGATTGAACCCCCCAGCTTCCCTGTCAGGTTTCCCTGATCTGCCTTGTTATTTTGAAAATCCCAGCAGCAATTTCAGGTTCAGAAACTTTCCTCCTTATACTTATAGTATCGGCTATTTAAGCGCTTTATTCAAGGGTTTTTTTAAACTCTGGGCCAATAATGCAATAAATTTGAAGCAGATGGGTGCGTTGGGGAGATTTTGGGAAAGGGTGAACCTATGCCTTTCCGGGTTCAACTTATTTTGCGAAACTGATACAAAGGGTACAACATCCCAAAGAGTCCCATCTTTTTCAGGGGGATGTATTCTGTTGTTTTCATTTTATTCTTCAATCGATTTAATATTCCCTTAATCGATAATATATTAAGATTAATTGCAGGAAACCGCTGTCTTCATCTGTTTCCTGACAGAAAACGGAAAAGGGGATTGCGGGTGAAGAATTGATCTTTTGAATGGTATATTAATAGTAAAATATGGATTGACGTTTCACTTCCAATTTCACCCATCTCAAGGAGGCGATTATGCCGAAACGATTGCTGTTGCCGTTACTGCTCATATACGGCGTGGCCACTACGCTCCCCGCACAGGAGTTGAGCCTCTCGACTGCGGCGAATACCTACGCTGCAGGAGAGCAGGTATGGGTCAATCTCTCGGTGCTGGGTGCGGCGACAATCCCTGGAGCATATAAGATTGCAGTCGGCTACAATGCCTCGAAGCTCACCTATCTGAACATTCTCCCTGCCGACAAGGGGCCGTTTACCATCACCCCCGCAGCCTCGGCGAACAGCGGGACTGTGACTATCGCCGGGTTTCAGGGAATCACCGATTCAGGTTCGGGCACCGCCTCGCTGGTGACGCTGGTCTTTACCCCCGCAAGCGGATCGGTTGACGTCGACACATCGTCATTCTCGGTGGGCAGTAAAGAAGTCTTTTCTGCGCAGGCGCAGGCGATGGATCTCAAGGTGACGAAGCAGGCGACATCGGTGCTGCTTCCTGTTCCCGGACGCATGCGACAGCAGAAGATCACCATTGCCAACAACTATATCCGGTTTACCGTACCGAACGAAGGTCTCACCTCGATACGCATCTTCGATCTTGGCGGAAGGACGGTTGCGGTTCCGCTGAAGCCGAGCCGTTGTAAAGCGGGTCATCAGGCGGTACCGATCGGCGCTTCGTTTCGAAGCGGCATCTATATCGTCAGCGTCCACGGCGTCGGGCTTACTGCGACGAAGAAACTGGAGGTGGTGCGATGAAGACGAAATTATTGATAATCAGCCTGCTGTTGACGACACGGCTTTTCGCCGGACTGGGAGACCTCAACGGCGACAGCGCAACAACTCTTGACGACTGCAAACAACTCGCCGCGGCGGTGGCTTCCGGAACCGCGCTCGATGCGGCGGTTGCCGATATCGACGGCAACGGATCGATCTCGATCGTGGACGCGATGCGGCTGCATCAGAGCATCGGCGGCCTGTGGGTCGAGCCGACCGGAAAGATAGCGCCGGTGCCGCAGCTCACTCAGGAGGAGCGTACCTACTTCGCGCAGTACGAGGAGCTTTGCGACCAGTATGAGGCAATGACGCCAACAGCGTTCCTCGGGAAGTTCCAGGCTGCACCGCAGTATGCAAGCGCCCTCGATCCGCAGAAATGTACCTACTTTCCGATCATCGACACCGCGTTCAAGCTCACCGCCGAGCAGAAAGCATTGCTTAAGGAGCAGGGAATGGTGGTGCTGAACCGGGCGTCATCCTTCGGCACCGGATTCGGGGGACATTATGCGGAGATCTTCAAGAAGGACCTCCCGGTGTTTTTTACAAGCGACGCACTGCTCGATCCGTTGTACAAGCTCTATGACGATGCGCTCAAGGCCGTCGAAACGGGCGGGCTCATACCCCTGCTGTCATCCGTTCTCTCCTCCGCCCTCACCCGGCTCGACTCGTACCGGCAGCTTTACGGCACCGATGCGGCTTGGGTTCAGAGCCTTTCCGATGCGGGAACGTATCTTTCGGTCGCAAAGGCGCTGCTCGACGGTGCCGCAAGCGTTCCGGGGGATTCCGCCGCCAACGGGTTGCTCGCATTGATCGCCGCCGAAAAACTTGTAAGCTGCAATTTGTTCGGCAATGCCGTGGCAATCGATTTCAGCCAGTTTAAACCGCGCGGTCACTACGAGTGTGAAGGAGTAACCACCTGCGTGCTGTCGCAATACTTCAAATGCATGATGTGGCTCGGCAGGGCCGATTGCGCCTTTAACATCGATTCCCTGCGGCAATTGCGCGACTTTGCGCTCATCCACGCCTGCATGGAGAAGGCCGGGGAGCTCGACGACCTTGCGAAAATCAATCAGACCATCTCGTTTTTCGTTGGTGACGTAGACGGGTTTTCCCTCGAAGGGCTTTCGGAAATTCTTTCGAAGAATGCGCTGCCGATCGATTCAATAATCATCTCGAACAACGCCGCGCGCCGGCTGCTCGCCGCCATCAAGAGCTCCGGCGGCGCCAATCAGCTCATCTTGTCGCAGGCGTTGTGGAAAGGACCGGATGCCGCCCGTCCCGAACTCCCGGCCATCGCCCAGATTTGCGGCCAGCGTTTCATTCTCGACTCCTACCTGCTCGGCCGGACTGTCGAGTGGTATGTCCAGGGGCGCAACAAGCCGCTGCTCGAAGAGGTGCCTTTTTGTCTGGGCAACAACGCCGCTTCGGCGGTAGTCGCATCCGACGTCACCACCTATACGGTGTCGAAGGGAGATTACAAGCCCTATCACACACGTCTCGGTGCCGCCCGGGTCCTCTTTGAAAAGTATCCCTACTGGGAGCGCAACCTCTACACGCTTTGGCTCGACGGGCTGCGTGCGCTCTCACAACCGCTTCCGGAGGCGGTCCCGGCAATCATGAAATCCCGCACCTGGCAGGACAAGCAGATGAACACCCAGCTTGCCTCCTGGGCGCAGCTGCGGCACAACACACTCCTCTATGCAAAGCAGAGCTATACGGGCGGTATCGTATGCTTCTACCCCGACGGATACGTTGAACCGTATCCGGATTTTTACCGGACCATCGGTGAAATAGTCAAGCGTATCAGATCGGCTTACCAGGCATACCCTCAGGCGGCGACCTCAGCGCCGGTCAATTTCGACACATGGACCATGGTCACCGACTCCCTGGCCTCCATGGCGCAGCTCGAACTTGAGGGCAAACCGCTTACCGCGGCGCATATCGCATTTCTCAATCAGATGCTCACTACCAATACCGATATAATTTGCGGCGCACCGCCGTTTACCGGCTGGTATCCGAAACTGTTCAGATTGTGGGATGATTGCAGCATGTCCCGTCCCTGTATCGCCGACGTGCATACCATTCCTCCGAGCGAAATTGCTCCGCAGAACATGGTCCTCCACGCGGCAACCGGCGATGCCTCGTTTGTCATCATCCAGGCAGCGACCGGGGACGGCTGCGGGACGCTCTTTGTCGGCGCGGTCTCGTCATTCTATCAGCATGACGAATCCCCGATCAAGCGCCTCGCCGATTCGGAATGGACGACCATGCTGCAGGCCACGGCGAAGCCGGGCGTCCCGGCGTGGTTCGGGAAGTATATCAGATAGGATTACTGCAGCTGCGGGTTAATGGGAAGGGGCACGGCATGCCGTGCCCCTTCTTTCATTTGCCAGCCGATGCTGTTTTTCCAAACGGAATGCAGGCGGTCCCGTCACCTCACTGCCACGGAATGCCATGAACGATGTCCGTTATGCTGCAATAATCCCCTCCCCTACGGGACGAACGACACGGCGTTCCGCTTGCTTCGCAATCGCTTTACGCTTCTGATCATCGCTTATTCCATTGGTCGCCATGGTCACTGCATCAACAACAGTTCCTTTCCATTTCATAATGCCGCAGGTGATTCCGCCATCAATTGCCTGCCGAGAGGCGAAGAAACACTATCGCTGAACCCGGCAGAATGCAGAACGTATATTTTTTATATAAGGAGCACCCCTTAATGAAAGAGTACCGCCGTATCTTCATCAGTTTTGCCCGGAGTGATGCCGGGGAAGCTGCAACCATTGCCAATGACCTCAAAGAGCAGGGTTTCGAAGTATGGGACTATGCATTGAAGTGGAAGAAGGACGATCTCGGGTATCCGCCGCCTGATGAGTTTGTCGAACTCATGCAGCGGGCCACCTGGTTCATTCCGATCGTGAGCGCGGCAAGCGTCAGCCCCGCAGGCGGCAAGTATGCGGTCAGGGAACTCGAATATGCTCTTGAGCATGATCTGATCATCGATCAAAGGATCGTACCGGTGCTTCTTTCCGGTTCCCGCCCGAAAAAGTGGCTTAAACCCTTCGATGCGCTCGAACCGCTGGAGGCAATAACCATAGATACGGGCGATATGCGGGCGTATCTGCAGGGCATCGCAGTTCTCTGTCGTCGGTTGAATGTGTCGTACAAACCAATCGTCAGGGACCGCCCGTTCCTGCCGTTCTGGCACGGATTTACCGAGGAGATCGAGCAGGTTCGCACGGAAATGGAAGAAGCATGGAAACTGATGCCGGTGATTACGGAATTCGACCAGTGCTGGGAGAAGGGAAAATGGCAAGAGGCGCTCGACCTGATCGCGTTCTTTCTGTGTGCCGTCCGCTACGGCGGGACAATGTCCGACCTCGCCTCTACATGGATTGTCAAGGCGGCGTGCGAGTTTGAAACCGGGCAGTTCGCGTCGGCGGAGGAGAGCATTCGCACGGCGGCGCGGGTACATCCCGGTGATCCGGCGGTTTCGGGTGCGATGGGGTATCTGCATCTGCACCGCAAGGAGTACGCCGAGGCGCGGGAGCGCCTCAATGCGGCGCTTGCCGGATGTGAAGCAGGCGACCTGCGGGGAAGGTTGTATTACCTCCGGCCGCTTATCGAGCGCGGCGCGGCCCTCTCCATTGACAACCGCAATCTGGTGCTCGAAGCCGATCCTTCATCGTGGTCCGATGAGGAGCTGTCCGGGCTTTTGAATGCCGGTGAAATTCTCCATTTCCAGAGCGGGGAATATGAAAAGACCATCGACCTGTTCGAATCGGCGCGGGAGAGGAATATCCATGACACCGTTTCGGTCATTTACGCCCACCTGAGCTGCCTGAAGCTGGGCAGACGCGCCGAGGCCGAGACTGTATTGACATCGGCACTACACGAAGGCAGGTCCGTTTCCCGGGTCAACGTCGTTCCGCTTTACTACTACCTTGCGGAACAGTACTTTTCCGCAGACGACCTGAAAAAAACGCTGCCGATCTACGAGAAGCACCTGCTTCGTCCGGAGGCGGTGACGCGGCGCCATATCATCCGCTATGCGCAGATACTGCGCAGGCTCGGCGACAAAAAGCGGATGAGGACCCAATGCATCAGGATGCTCGGAGGAATGTTTCCATCCCCGAAAAACTGCGAAGACTTCTACTATGATGGTTTTGCGCAGTACCTCCTGGGCAATACCGACCGGGCCCAGTATGATTTTGAACGGTCACGGCATTTCGACAGCTATTACGCCCAGTGCGTGGAACACCCTGCCCATGGTGTATTCGAACAGCGCATGTGAGGTGTTGAACAAAGCCGCTTCGCGGCAGCTTGATCAGGAATGTATAGTTAGAGGCATGGGATATCCGTTCCGACACAGCATCTTCGAAACTTCATCCGGATTACCCGGCGTGGTACCCATGTCCGTTCCCCTGTTCGGGCAACTACCGGCAGTGCCGGCACTCATTTCCGGGGGTCCCGGATTGAAAACCCATACCTGTTATCTACGCGCGCGCGGTGCTACCTCCGGAAAATAGTGCCTTCGGGAGAAGGGGTTGACGCATTACGTAACAGGTATAGGTAAAGTAGCGTGTGCGCACAACTCATGAAACTTCAGCGGGTAGCTGGCCGTTTCTTATAATTTTTGCCCTCTTCCTATCTTTCTGGGTTACGATTAATTCTCTTATAATGGTTTGGCGACCTGTGGATCCATATCCTTTCATACTTCTTAACCTCGTACTTTCTTGCCTGGCAGCTATGCAAGCTCCCATAATCATGATGAGCCAGAACCGTCAAAATGCAAAAGATCAGCTTCGCGCCCAACACGACTACAAGGTTAATCTTAAAGCGGAATTGGAAATACGGCAAATACACGAAAAATTGGACCATCTCCTATCAAAACAGTGGGAGAGATTGGTGCAAATACAGGAGGTTCAAATTGAACGATTGTCTGAAATAGGTGAACTTAGACGACGCTCAAATCAAAATGTTTAACCTGATCGCAATGGCATAAAACGGAACGGTGGAAGTTAAACTGCCGGATAGCTTTACAACCGAGTAGGCTTTGCAGGCATTTTTACAATAAACATGCCGATATGAACAACCATTGCGACACACGCTTGCCGGAGGTCAAGTTAGAATGTTATAGCGGCGGCTTGTACGCCTTCAGAAGACCCGAAGCCGCAACTGGAGAGCGGTAGAGAGGCGCACTGAATTGCCGGAAAAATCGCTTTTAACTATCCGTAAACACGGAAAAAAGGAAATCCCTCTCAGTTAGTTATTTCTTGTAAAAGTGATTGTTCTTTTTTCAGCAATCCCGTTACATCGTATCCGGGTGATATAAACATTGGAACTGCTGCCGGGTATGTTGATATGCCGTGTAGCAGGTGCGTGTCCGCTTATTTGTGAAATAAGTTTTCCTCCGATGGTAAAAAGGTCAACTGAAAAATTTCCTTCGTAGGGGATACCGATGACAAACGTCGTACTTTTCCTGGAAAAAGTAAATTTTTTATCCGTATCAGTTGAACGAGCGGTGCGGTTGTTGTTGCCGACGGTAAGAATTGAACCTGAATCCAGTAAACCTATCCGATCACCGTCCTGATTGTAGGCCATCAGTTGGAGAGCCGCCGCATCCTGCGGCACCGTATAATCTTTATCCATTGACAAGGAATCGGTCGGGATAACCGTCATGGAATCAACGACGGCGATTGTTTCACCGGTGGCTTTCACAAAGGACACCTTGACTTTCCCGGGATAAAACAGCCCGAAAGTTCCGGTAGCGTTAACCATCGTATCGTCCGTTGTTTTTACTTCAAGGTGTTTGGTAATCAGGCCGGTACTATTGACATCCAGCACCGGACCGAATGAACGGGCTGCATACCAGTTTTCCACCAGTTTGACCGAATCATTCTGACCCAGATCGGTAAGTGGTCCGTGGACCTCCACTTCCGCCGTAGGTGTTGATGGATCACTATAGGTGTATACCTGTACGGATGCGCCATTGTCAGGGTACGTTTTTCCCTGTTCATAGGTGAATGTTTTTACATAGGCATATCCGTCAAGACGGTCAACATAACAGATCCATCCGGCATTACAATCGGCACCTATTTTACCCGTTTTCTGCTGGAACTGTACACCCATGATACCAGGCGCAATATCGGGCTTCCACTGTGACGCTTCATTACCATCGCTTTGGTTATATTCCACATAGCCGTTATTCATTGTACTTGAAGGATTAAGCTTAAAATAAACCCAGATGTTATTCGTGTCGACGGAATCGTTGTTGCTGCAGATATTTTGAGTGATATCCCAGATACCGTGATTGAGCATGGTGCCGCTGGTATTGATCATGGTCATTTCCACTTTAACACGGGTTGAAGCTTTGTAGAGAGTAAGAAGCCGTTTAAACTGCAGCCCCTGGTGTTTTTCATATTTGTAATCTTCATTGTCCACGATTTCGCTCTCAAGGTAGATGACGGCCGAGTCGCCGTTGTTTACACGAACTTCACAGGTATATGGATTGATATCGAGTTCCGGCGGGGAGGGCCAACCGAAATCGTCCTGCGGTGAAGGAAGTACTCTGAACCCTCCGATTAATGTGTAGCCGGAGGTGGGTGCTTGTCCGATTACATCGCTGTCAACATAAATGGAGGGATGTGTTCCCAGGTCATACTGCATGACTCTTCCACCGAGTTTGGGAACAACGGCTAAAGTGATAAGGTCGTTTTCAACAACATAAATAGTACCCCACGCCGTTCCCCAGTTATTGTGTTCCGATTTTTCTTCAAATGAGACGTCATATGTTTGTGCGGCAATTATACTGCAGAGCAAAAGACTGAACAGTGTATGTTTTACTGTTAACATAATGGTACCTCCCCATAACCGTTAGATAGTTGAATAGTATAGAAAACAATGTTTTCACTGATGTTCCTGAAGAAAATTATGTAATGCCCGGGGTACTTCCATAAGTGCAATCCATTTTAGGTGGACTTTTATAACCTAAATTGAGCGATTTATTCTGAGAAAAGTAAAGCCCTTTTGGTGTGGAATGATGTATTTTATTGATGATAAAACGATAGAATCA
>JAFGIW010000012.1 GCA_016929415.1 Chitinispirillaceae bacterium
GATCGCGGGGTGGAGCAGTCCGGTAGCTCGTTGGGCTCATAACCCAAAGGTCCCAGGTTCAAATCCTGGCCCCGCTACCAATAATAAAAAGGGCCTGATGTAAATCGGGCCTTTTTTATTATTGGTACCTGTGGCAATGGACGATGCGCCTTGTTCAGCGCCGAGCCGGAGCGCAGGCGCCGCATTGAGCCTTGTCGAAATGACGCGCGGAGAGCATGCAAAGTGCCCGCCACTACCTTTGTCATTTGCATTCTTGCAGCGTGTTGTATCCAAAGCATTCCGCTTTGTTTTTTTATTATACCGCTGTGTCGAGTTGCATCGTTATATTTTTATATAATATGGCTGGTTGGCCATCGGCCCTCTTCGGGGGCTGAAATGCAGTCAGAGGCGAGTCGCAGTAGTGGCCTTCTCTCGTGCTCGGGCCTACGCTTACAGTTGAAATCACTTCTAAACAGCGGCCTTCGGTCGGAAGATGACGGAACTCGACCGCAGAGCGAAGGCCTTTGACCGCCGAGAGTATCGCAAGGAGAATGTAATGAAAAAGTTTTTTTGCTGCCCGAGATCCGTCAAGGCGTTCGTCATCGCCTTTGTTTTGATCATGGTGCCGGTATCATGCAAGAACCAATTCTTTGTGTCGGTCGTTCGGCCGGTGGGAACGAAGGTGATCACAAAAGACAGGATAAAGGTCACCCTCGACCTTTCACCGACCAGCCTTATGATGAATCGGATAACCATAGTAAACAAGAGCGCCGACACCGTTTCAGTCGCATATCCATTCAAAATCGTCCTTCGTTTTTTCCGCACCGGCATCACGTTGCCTGCGGTGTCGGATTACCGGGATTATATTCAGATGAGGTATGCAGCCGCGAAAAAGAGGTGCTCCGATGCCCGTTACCCCTACAACTGTTCGGACGCTATCGAGAAGGTGTTCCAGGAGCAACTCAATGTCACCCCTTTTACATTTGGCGATATCCTTCCGAGGAAAAAAAAGGAAGGGTACATCGCCTTCAATCTGCCCGACCCACTGAATCCGACGGAGCAGGCGGAAAGCATCGCCGAAGCCATCAGGTCGGATACGACGGCCCTGCTTGACGGAACGATCGAAGTGAACCTTGCCTCGCGGCCGTCGAAGTCGAAGAAGAAGAAAAGGGATTATCAATTCGTCTTTCCGATAAACATTGTCACCTCTTCCGACGAAAGCAAAGTTCTGCTTGGGATTTTAAAGAATTACTAGAAGTGGTTTCATAACTCCCGTCCCATGGAAAAGAGATATCCGTCAAGCAGCATTCCGGCCGATCAGGAAGTGCAGGGTATTCGTGCTGTACACTGT
Organism: Chitinispirillaceae bacterium; assembly: GCA_016929415.1. Classification (GTDB taxonomy): domain Bacteria; phylum Fibrobacterota; class Chitinivibrionia; order Chitinivibrionales; family Chitinispirillaceae; genus JAFGNB01. The sequence goes on from JAFGIW010000012.1 coordinate 1,331, forward strand.
TCCCGTATTAACGCTTGAAAGCGCGTTGTTCAGTGTAGAATCTGAATGGTTGTAATGCGGGTGTTTACTGTGCCTTTAAAATTATGCACCTTGAGAGTCCGGTTCGAGCCCCATCATCCGTGGCGACTTTAAAGATTTCGAAATTCAAACAACTTCTATTCCTCTTTTTTTAAGCGCTGTATACACGGCAATTGCAGCAAATGCGTCATTTGCCGCATAGAGCAGCTGCTTTTCCGATAATACTCTATTCGACCAGTTCGAGGTGGTGGCCTTGTGGGATTTTATAAACCGCCTGTTGAACAGAAGTGCGATGGCGGTTTTTACTCCTACTGAATTCTTTTGGCCGAAATTTCTTTTGAAAGTATGATTCAGATCGATAATTGCCTGTGATTGAATTTGGAATTTTCCCGCAATCCGTTTGATATCGTCATTCAAGCCGAATCCTATCTTTGAGATATGTTTTGATTCAAGGATTTCTGCAACAGCAGGCCTGCAGAACGCAAAGTATGTCTGGAACAGGTATGCACTATGCTGCGTCGCAAACTGCAGGACATGCGGTCCTTCAGATTTCTGCCCTTTCCTGAAAGTGGGCCTCGATTCCGTATCAAACCCGAGAAATGGATTGCATAGAAGGTTATTGAGGGCAGACGCAGCCTCCTGCGGTGTTGTTACAAGATGAACGTTTGTAAGGTTCAGTCCAATGAAGGGAGCCATTTTGGGGATAGTGTCTCTGGTCTGGAGGGGAGGAGAGTTTTGTCGATAGGTCATCGGGTATTTCAATCGTAATACTTTAATGTCGGATAAAGAGTTTCAATTACATCGGGTTCACATCTGATTCCGCAGAAAATCAGTTATGGAAATTTTCTTTTTGGATATCATTTTTCCGTACGACGGGGTACATCTTCGCCGTACGTTTCAGTCGGTTACCATTTGTCACCTGAATCATCTACTCCGTCCTCTCCACCGTTTACCGCATAATCGTAAATAGTCCGGTGCCGCATTACCTGAAAACCGATTACCGCCGAAAAACCGGCAGGGAAACTGTATTGAAGGCCGAACAGTTCAATGGTCATCACTGCTGCAGCCAAGGGAATGTTCATGCTGCTTGCCATCATTGCCGCGAATCCGGCTGCAATAAATGCATGGTATGAAGCAGTCCCTGTAGGAATATGTAAAAAATGCGCCATTGCCATACCAAGCAACATCCCGATTATCGCGGCCGGTCCGGTAAATCCGGCACTCATTCCGCTGCCTACGGTAATACAGTTGCATACCGCCTTCGCTATCAACATAATTATAAGAATCAGACCAACTGGCAGTACAGTAGTAGATAATCTTCCGGCAAGCAAATGATAGTCGGCCTGAAAAATGGCATCTATCAGTCCGTTACTTGTTCCGAACAGTTCCGGATTGATCACCCATGCAATGCCGCCCGAGAGAAGCGAACCGATAACAACCTTCAGCAGTACGTTCCCTTTCCTTCTGCCAAACAGACGGGCTATCCATATATAAAGCATCGTGTACGCTCCGCCGACCCCCCCGGCTAACATCGCCAGAACAACAAGCCAGCCGATAAGGGATAAATCCATAAACCGGTCGACCGCATCGAACCGGTAGAAACTCTCCCACCCGACTACTTTACAGAAAAACACTGCCGACGCACTCGCCAGTATGCCGGGGAACAAATCTTTATACCCCATTTTCGCCTTCTGAATTATCTCTACCGCGAATATTCCTCCACCGATGGATGAATGGAAAATTGTACCAATCGTTGCAGCAAGTCCGCAAATGGCAGCCGTTCGTCGGTCGTCATCAGTCCAGAAGTTAGTCGCTATTGCCAACCATCCGGTAACCGACGACATTATTCCCGCACACACTCTGCCAAGCGGGCCGACAATCCCGCCATTGCCGAAAGTCGACAGTGTCGCCAGCGCCGCCCAAAACTTATAAAAGGTAACGGAAAAGGGTAATTTCCCGTTACTTCGCTGTAATCCCTGGATATATGAAGGAATACCCTCACCGGCCGCATGACGCTCGATGCGATAGAAAATCCCTCCCGCAAGCAGCGCACCTGCTGCCGGCCATATAAAAAGCGGCAACTTTAGTGCCTGTAGCATCTCGGAAAAAAACGTCGACAACCATACGAAAAGATGGACCAGGCCGCTTCCGAGAAATCCGGCAACAATGGAGCAGATAATCCATTTTAGCAGGTAGGCATACGATATGCGCTCCTGCTCGGGAATCAATGCAAAAAGAAATTTCATTATTCGTTTGTCATTTACGCTTTTCCGGTCTCCGTGCCGATATTTTCCGTTTCAGTATATCATTACAGAGGTGAAAATGATAGGTTACACAGTTTAATCTGTGCTCCTTGTGCTGGAATTTGTTTGTCCCCCCGCCCGATGTTTTGCGCCTATCATTTATCGCCCCGACGAAGCGGAGCGACATGACGGGGCGAGTGTACCATGGAAAACAGCGCGAAATGGCGGGTTGCGGCTGTCGGCCGAACGTTCTCACGGCAAGTCTCCTTTGTCATATAGCAGGTGCCTCTTTTCGCCGCTCGACACGACAGCGGGTGGCGCATCTTCTATTCATCCTTCTTCCCTTCAATGTGCTCGTTGAGCATTTCAGCAAGATCAACTATCCTGAATGGCTTGCAAATACTTGCGGTAAATCCATACTCCCTTGGATGTGCCATGACAGGGTCATTGGCATAACCACTTGCGACAAATACCGGTATTTTCTGGTCCATTCTGCGAATTTCAGCTATTGCTTCCGTGCCCCCCATTTCTCCCGGAACAGTAAGGTCGAGGATCATTGCCGTTACCTTCCGATTGGCCTTGATTTCTGCTATAAAAAAATCAATAGCCTCCCTGCCGTTTTTCGTAAAGATGGAGGAATATCCAAAGGATTTCAGCATTTTACCGACAGTATCCCGGAGCACTTCTTCATCATCCATGATTATAATTGTACCGGAACCTCGATGTTGTGATGCGGCCATGTCGGGGACTGTGCGGGTTGCTTCAGCCAGAGCTGGAAGATAGAAATGAAACGTGCTGCCCTTGCCCGGTTTCGACGCAACTTCAATACAACCTCCGTGTCGATTGACAATAGAATAGCATGCCGACAGACCAAGTCCGTGTCCTTGTGCCTTTGTGGTGAAAAAAGGGTCGAAAATACGGTGGAGAATCTCCTTAGGCATTCCAATGCCATGGTCGGTTACGGATACCTTCACGTAATTGCCGGCAGAAAGCGTTATGTGTCCTTTCCCTCCAAGGGAAACATTTTTTGCCTTAACCTCAATCGTGCCGCCGTCCGGCATGGCCTGCTGCGCATTGATAATGATGTTGTCAAGAACCTGCCCGATCTGGTTTCTATCGAATTCACAAAGCCATAGGTCTTCCGGAATAGTGAAGCTGCATGATACTCTTGACCCGCTGATCGCGAATTTCGCCGTTTCGTATAAAACCTGGGCGGTATTCTCGATTTTCCTGATAGGTGCTCTGGATTTGTATATTAAAACGGACAGTTCGAAAAGCTAGACACCATAAAAAGCTATATTTTATTTGAAGGAGGTGTCTGGATGAAAA
>JAFGIW010000113.1 GCA_016929415.1 Chitinispirillaceae bacterium
AATCGCGAACTTGTCACCTGTTGCGATTTTAAGATCGCTTCTTATTGCATTCGGTATGACAATATGTCCTTTTGAAGAAAGGCGGGCAGTTTCAACAGCGCTCATTTCTAACCTCCCGGTAATGTAAGATCGTTTTCAGGATTCAGTAGTCAGTATTTAATTGTGAGTGGAAGAAGGTCCTTGCACCCATCGACCTTCTTGTTCCGCACTTCCTGCCGTCTGCAGTAACGCCCCCTGGCAATTTCCACCTTATTTACGTCCCCCGCAGGGGGACTCAAGGATGAAACGATATCTGCTTAACGGATAATCCCCCTGCGGGGGATGACAAACAGTAAAAATATCGAGGGGGCGCGGGGCGAATAATGACTGTTGACTGCTTTTTATTCTTCTTACTCACTCTTAACTATTATTCGAGAGACAGGTATCTTCAATTGTAATCCGGGAAATTATCCTATGATCTTTTTCCTGCGGGCCGCCCCATTATAAACTTTTCTTTTAGAAACGGATGTTTTTCGTTTCATCGATTTAAAAACCTTTAAAAGATCTCCGGAATAATCTTTTTCGATTTCTTTCAGGGTTTTCCATGTTGATTTTCAACCACGAAGGGCACGAAGGGTTTTAGAACAAATCTCTTATGCAGCAAGCACACTGACTTTTCCTACATCACGCAAAGGAACGGAACCTTTTTTGACTTCCTCAGTAATCTCTTCAAGGTATCGTTTGGTTTTCCGGTCGTAGTAGCGTTCTCCACAGTTCTTGCACGCCAATACATCCACAGAAATAAACACTACATCGTGTCCGATTTGAACTTCTTCATTAACCTTTTTCCTTTCAATTTCCGCACCATGGCAGATGACACATTTCATATTACCTCCTTTCCTTAAACTCAACCCATCGATCAGGATCCGGCTCATAGACGGTCACTACGATAACCAACTCGTCCTCCCGGCTCCATGCACATACGGCATGAATTGGTCTTTTTTTTGATGCACCGCAGAGTAGTCGAAGGTTGTTTTCTCTATTGAATACTGCAGGTTTTTCGCCTCAAAGCACGACACCTTCCGGAAGTGCATTACGAATCAGGCACCCGCGGATATTTTTGCAGGTTTCGACCTCCTCCTCGGACTTGATGATAATGTCGGCATCGATATACTCCTGAGCGAGGGATCTTCTTAATTCGGATGCAACGAAGTAGTTCTCGGAACGCGGCAGAGACTTTTCGGTTATTATCAGTATGTCATAGTCGCTTCCCGCTCCCGCGTCTCCTCTGGCTTGTGAGCCGAAAAGTATAATTTTTTTGCTGGGCAGGGAAGAGAGTGTCTTTTTCAGCAAATCAAATTCGTTTGTTTTTTTCATTGACATTTTTTTCACCACAAAGGACACGAAGAGATGAAACGGTAGTCATTAGTCAATATTCAATAGTCAATATGGCTTGAGCATATTCGTTAGTATTCAGTAGGCCTTGAACAGTTGGGATCACCATTTAATGGAAATTATCTTCCTTGTTTTTCTACTGACTATTGACTACTCACTACTCACTACTAACCTCACACCCGTTTTAGGAAGTTCTCCAGAACGAAGATTTTCCTTCTTCTGAACCAGACCGGGCTTTCGACGATAGCGATTGCCTTTAAACTTTCAACCCCCGCAACAAACCACGGTTCGCGGCATGCAGGTATATTGTATACCCAATCGGGAGGGGGGTAGTGCGATTCGTTACAGAGATATTCTATTGCCGAGGCGATAAGCGCGTCGAACTGTTCATGGTTTTGCGAAATCGGTTGTAATTGGGGAACATCTTTGTTCCGGCGGAAAGCATCGACAAAGTCCATAAAGGGAATCTGCCAGTACTCCCGGTTCTGCAGCATCAGATTTTTTGTTGATGAGGGGGTCATATTGATTCGAATAGTTCTTCGATAAAAAATTGTGTAACAGGACGAACCTGATTTTTCGGGTAATACTTCTGAATGATCGTAAAGACCCGGTCCGGGGAGGTTAGTTGTAACTTTTTGATTAAAAACCTGATATCGCTGTTATCGATAGTGTCGATACGGGCTGCGAGACACTTCATGGCGAGAAGATATTCCGGATCTGCGGTGTAAACCGTCAGATTCGACAGCTCAAGAAAAACCTGACGGGGGTGTTCAACTACAAAGCCTTTTACGCCATCGTTAAGCCAATCCTCGGATAAACCTTTTTCCGCAGCGATTTTCCGCACAATTTCTTTGATCACACGCACCGGTTCGAATATTGCGTCAACGTCTTTGGTGCTCGGGCGGGAATTATAAACAAGACACATGACCGCCCCGCCGTAAAGGCAGATTTCACCTTTACAGTTCAGACGATTCAATTCATCATTTACCATCCGGAGATGGTCGAGTATTTCCTGCTGTTTCATGGCGGTCCGGTATTCAGTAGAGCTTGAAAACCTGCTATGAGTTTGAAATGTATAGTGAAGAAAACATCTTGCACCCGGTAATAACTCTTATTTCTCCATCTCACAAGGCCTTTTTTTAACTTCGTGTCCACTTCGACAAGCTCAGTGCACCGCTTCGTGCTCTTCGTGGTGAGATTATCCTTTTTTAATGAAGCACCCGGAAATAGTTTCAATAACACTATCCTGATCCTTTTCTTCAAGATACGGACTCATCGGAAGGCTGAAAACTTCTTGTGAAGCCTTTTCCGAAACCGGCAAGCTGCCTTTCCCGTAGTGCAGGAAACCGAAGGCGGTCTGCAGATGCAGCGGTTTGGGGTAGTAGACGGCGGTCGGAATGTTTTTTTCCTTCAACCGGTTCAAGAGGTCCGTCCGGCGTTCCGTGGAAACGGTGAACTGCGCCCAGGCGGAAGAGTATCCCGAAGGAATAATGGGAGTCTGAATGATATTCCGTAATCCATCGATATAGCGGGAGGCAATCCGTTGACGCTTCTCGATTTCCCCGGGAAAGATCTCCATTTTTTCAAGAAGGATTGCCGCCTGCAGCGTATCGAGGCGTCCGTTGATCCCGATCCTGACGTTATCGTACTTGTCCGCGCCCTTGCCGTGAACGCGGAGTGAAGAGAGAATTTCAAATAACGAATCATCGTCAATAAATAGTGCGCCGCCGTCGCCGTAGCAGCCTAGGGGTTTGGCGGGAAAGAAACTGGCGGCCGCGATTTCCGCAAGGCTGCATGCTTTTCCGCCTTTATATTCGGCGCCGAAGCTCTGGGCCGCGTCTTCAAGCACGAACAATCCGTATTTATGGGCGATATTGTTGATCGCATCGTAGTCGGCCGGGAGTCCGAAAAGATCCACGGGAATGATGCCCCGCGGTTTGAGATTCGAAGGGGTGCCGGGAGAAGGAACATGCCCTTTGGAAAGAGATTCAATTGTTGCTTCAAGTTGTATCGGGTCGATATTGTAGGTGCGTTCATCAATATCCACGAAAACGGGGGTTGCGCCAAGGAGGGTAATTACTTCCGCGGTCGCGATAAAGCTGAACGGCGTAGTAAAAATCGCGTCACCCGGCCCGACATTTTTCGCCATCAAAGCAAGCAGCAGCGCATCGGTACCGCTGGCGCAGGTGAGGCAGTGGCGTGTTCCCACATAACGGGAGAGCTTTTCCTCAAGCTCCTTTACCTCAGGCCCCATTATGAAATTGGCATGTTCAAGAACCGCGGATATTCTTTTCCGGACGGATTTTTCAATCAGGGCGTATTGTTTCTTAAGATCGATGAATTCCATGTGATTTTTATCGAATTGGTTTAATGAGATATTGGATTACAATAATTCAGACAGATTCGCTATCGCGATCGTTCAAGTCCCCTGTTTGTTGTTAGGCCTTCATAATTTCATCATAGAGTCTCGTACCGGTTGTAAGGTTGTCCGGCAGCGGTTGTTCCTCGTCGAGGTCGGTACAGCGGATGATACCGGGTTGTATCTCCCGGTATTTGAGACCGCTTTCAGGGCAGGTCATGATTCCATGGGGATCGGGTTTTCCAAGCCGTAAACCGTGCCTGCTCATCCATCCCTTTGGCCGTGCCGGCACGCCGGCAACCATGGCATAGTCCGGCACGTCTTTGGCGGCAACGGCGCCCGCGGCAACAAACGCATACCTTCCGATGGTGATTCCGCATACGATCGTTGCGTTTGCGCCGACCGTGGCGCCGCGCTTGATGCGGGTTGTTTCGTATAATGCATGGCGGTTTATTTGCGAGCGGGGATTGGTGACATTGGTAAGCACGCAGGATGGGCCGAGGAAGACATCGTCCTCGATGACGGTGCCGGTGTAAACGGAGACATTGTTCTGGATTTTGACATTGTTTCCGATGTGTACATTGGAAGCGATATTCACATTCTGTCCGATGACGCAGTTGTTCCCGATGAAGGCATCCTTCATGATATGCGAAAAATGCCAGATTTTCGTTCCGCCGCCGATGGTGCAGGGCTCGTCGATGTAACTGGATTCATGGGCGAAATAGTCGTGCATAATTTATGAAATTGCCTTCCTTAAATATTCATGGGAATGCATGTTCAGCCCGGTCGGTTTCGCACGGCGTATGTCGTGGGCGAGCTGGATGGATGCGCGCGCGTCTTCGATACCGTATCCGTTTCCCGCCAGTATGTGGTTGTAGACGGTGGTATGGAGATCGGCGAATCCTTCCGAGAACTCGATCTCAGTATCATCAATTGTAAGCGAACGAAAAGTGGTTTTGTTGTTTTCCCGGCAGGATTGCGGAAGGTCATTGCGGTCGGTCGATAAGAACCATTTTACGCGTGCGTTTTCCAGTTCCAGATATCCGCCGGTTTTCGTCGGCGATGCGAAGTGCACCTCCTGGCCGGCAACCGGGCCGAACAGCCAGATCAGAAGATCGAAGAAATGAATGCCGATATTGGTTGCCAGTCCGCCCGATTTTTCCATATCTCCCTTCCACGAAATGAGATACCACTTCCCGCGGGAGGTAATATAGGTGAGGTTGATGTCGTGTTTACGGGCGCTCTTTTCCTTTTGTAATTTTTCCCTGAATGCCAGAATCGAGGGGTGGACGCGAAGCTGTAAAACGGTATGGATACGGCGTCCCGTTTCCCGCTCGAGTTCCTGGAGCGCATCGCAGTTCCACGGATTGAGTACCAGCGGTTTTTCGCAGATCGCATCGGCGCCGATGCGCAGCGCGAACCGGATATGCGCGTCATGAAGGTAATTGGGCGAGCAGATTGTTACATAGTTGATATGCTGATCCGCCGAAGATCTCCGCAGTTTTTCAACATGCCGGTCGAATCGCTCGAATTCCCGGAAATAGCTTGTCTCATACGAAAAACCGTCGAGAATGCCGACCGAATCGTTGGGATCGCAGGCGACGACGAGCCTGTTGCCCGTATCCCTGATCGCCTTCAAATGACGGGGAGCGATATAGCCTCCGACACCGAGAACCGCGAAATTTAAGCTCATGTTTGCCTCTATGAGTTGTGGGGAGGGGGGGGGAAGTAGTCAGTGTTCAGTAGAGCTTGAGAATCTTAAAAGATTGAAAGGTGAGTATTCTGTTTTCGTTTTTTCTTATTTCTTTCTACTCACTATCCACTATTCAATACTCGCTACTTCTATTTCCTCTTCCTCCTGTCTCCTGATTACTTTCCCACAACGTTCTCCGCACAAAGTATGGCATGCAAGGCGTCATCTTTTTCCGGTTCCCCTTGCGGCAGCAGACCTGTTTCTGCAGGATACCTGCTGCGGTAGATCGAATCGAGGAAAGAAATGTCTTCATCGGGGATGTTCAGTGTGCATTGGTACTCTTCGCACAATGCGTTCAACCGGCGTATATTATGAATTTTCTCAAGCTGCCATCCTTTTGAAAGAAGTCGTGCTTTTAATGTTTTTTCAACAGCCTGTTGCGCATGATAACAGGCGCCTCTGAAATAATCTCCGTTATAAAGATATCGGGCCATTGCCAGATCTTCTGCTGCATTGTTGTTCCATTCTTCAATAGCGTTCTGCATATAGATGAGTACTCCTTCGTCGAGTATCGTATCAAGAAACGGGCTGCCTTTTTTTAAATGGCGCCGTGCTGCAGCCTGACCGACCACAAACGGTTCAATCGGGAATCGGCGGTACCAATGAGACAAATGAGATTGCAGTGCATTCGATACTTCTCCGGGAGCTGACCGCGTCTCATCGACAACCACCATGATATCGAGGTCATTACCGCTGCCGGTTCGGGCGACGGAACCGAAGACGGTGATTGAAACAGGCTGAAATCGCCGGACGATTTCTTTTGAAACGGTTTTTGCTTCTTCGAGAGTGACCATAGTAAAGTAGTGAGTAGTGAGTAGATATATATTTTTACTGACTTCCGGCTCCTGAACAAAACGCACCTTTCCCCCATGGCGTCCGGATGGACGCAAAAAAACACCCTCGGGGAGGCTTAAACTACCCCGTTATGTGGTTAAAAATACTATCTTCCACCCTTTTAAATGAATAGTGAGATAAAAGGATGGATTAAATAGAAATAATTTTTTATCTTACCATGAATGACTGCATTCCATCAATGATGAAAAGGCGGATTTATAGTTAATAAATGATACCTTTTCGCCATTGAAGGAACTAATTCGGGTTGAAACCAATGCTGTCTTATATTACTGTTTTTCCTACTTCTACTTCGGTACTATTTACCTTGCCCCTGTCGCAGCGCTCCCTAAATCCCCCGCAGGGGTACGTTTAAAGCTGATTCCCCCTGCGGGGGAACCTTACGGAGGGGGCGAAAAGTGTGAAGATAAGCATAATTCTTTATTTTACCGAAGTAGAGCTACTTATTATTCACTACTCACTACTTACTACTTTTCCTCCCCTCCCCTCACCACCCTTGCCGGGTTGCCTGCAACGACGGTATTTGCCGCAACATCCTTGAGCACCATGCTTCCGGCGCCGACCATGGCGTTTTCCCCGATGGTGATGCCGCACATGATGGTTGCTCCGGAGCCGATGGAGGCGCCTTTTTTAATGAGTGTGGGTACCACTTTCCAGTCCGCTTCGGTCTGAAGCATTCCGTTGGTAGTCGACCTTGGCATTTTATCATTGATGAACATGACGCCGTGACCGATAAACGCCTCATCTTCGATGGTAACCCCTTCGCAGACGAAGGTATGGCTCGACACCTTGCAGTTTTTACCGACAACCGCGTTTTTCTGTATTTCAACGAAGGCGCCGATTTTGGTGTTGTCGCCGATCGTGCAGCCGTAGAGATTGATGAATTTCGACAGTTTGACGTTGTTGCCGAGAACGACATCCGGGGCAATGCGGTTGAAATTGTCTCCGCTCATAAATACACCATTTTGCTTTCGTTTTTAAGCGACGTGTCGCATGCTTCGAGCATCCGGACCACCTGAAGGCCCGCATTCCCGTCGTTGAAGGGCTTCGCGCCCGTCGTGACGCATTCGACGAAGTAGTTGCATTCGAGTTTGAGCGCCTCGGTCTGATTGACTTTAGGCGACCACATGTCGCTCGAGCGGTAGCTCACGAGCAGTTCGTAAATTCCCTCTTTTGTTTTTACGTCGACGCCCTTGTCGTATACCTTGATTTTATCGTCGGTCGCCATGTCGTCCCAGAGCAGCATCTTTTTCTCGCCGCCGATGAGCGTGTTGCGCACCTTTACCGGAGACATCCAGTTGACGTTGAAGTGGGCGATCATCTTGTTGGTTAAGTAGACGGTGATATAGGCGATGTTCTCCTTGTCGGAGACGTGCGACTGCCCGCCGGCCGTGAGGGCGAGCGGTTTTTCGGGGATGAGATGGTTCATGATGGA
>JAFGIW010000114.1 GCA_016929415.1 Chitinispirillaceae bacterium
CCCCGGGTATTCCTGCGCTTTTCGCATGTCGTCTTTTCTCGGCATCTTATGCATCAGCATCAAAAAGAATCGCTCAATTTAGGTTATCATTTATGTGAAAATAACTCAATACGGCAGTGGGGATGGACAACGTAAATTGTCCCGTCCTTCCTTGCCACATCCACACACAATATATTCGGCGTCGCGTTTATTCGTATTGGTATCTGACGAACAGCCGGAAGTGCGATTGACAGCCGTATCGGTCGGTGGTGCACCGGCGATTAAGCGGTCTTCAATTCTAGCTAGGCAGGTCGTGAGTATCGCACCCGGGCTTTCACCTTTGTCCCGGAAACCGTCTTTTTCACCGCTCGCTTCGCTTTCGCCTTGCCGGGCTTCGCGGCGGGCTTTACTTTTTTTACTTTCGCCGCGGTTTTCTTCGCCGCGGACTTCTTTACCGCGTTTTTTCCGGTAACGGCCTTTTTCGCTGATGGTTTCTTTACCCATGTCTTCTTTGCCCCGATCTGCTTGTCGAAGAACGCCACCACTTTTCTGATGACTTCATCGTCGGTAAATCGCAGCCCGTTGACGACCAGCCAGAGGTAGGGGTCGTCATCGTACCAGCGCCGCCGTTTCAGATCAAGAGGATATTCGAAGAGGTGGTCTTCGAAGAGCGTCGGATGAAGCAGGCGGGCGAAGGTGATCAGGTCTTTAAGCAGCTCGTTGAGTTGCCGTTTCGGCATGACCTTCAGCGCTTCCAGATGATCTGCCAGTTTTTCGTGCTTGTCATACCAGCGGTTTTTTTTCATAGCCCACTCTCCGGAAAAGATGGATCGTTGTTTACTGCAATAAATATAACTCTTTGAATCTTATCTCGATGGGAAAAAAAATGCACGGGATTTCTTGAGGAGACGGGAGGGGCTAATTTGATCTCTACTGAGGAACCCCTGAAATGGAGAAATGGTGTAGAGACGTAGCGAGCGATGTCTCTACCGTACCTTCTCCCCTCAATGATGAAACAGTCTGATCCCGCTCATCGCCATGATCATGCCGTACTCGTTGCAGGCCTCGATGACCGCGTCGTCGCGGACCGAGCCGCCCGGCTGCACGACGAATTCGACGCCGCTCTGCTGCGCACGGTCGATGTTGTCGCGGAAGGGGAAGAAGGCATCGGAGGCAAGCGACACGCCGCGCATGAGGTTGAGCCATTCGCGTTTCTCATCAATTGTCAATCGCTCCGGTTCGTTGGTGAAATTTTCCTGCCAGAGGAATTGCTCCGCCGGCGTCAGGTTGTTCTCAAGAAACTGGTCGATGGCATTGTCCCGGTCGGGGCGTCCGATGCCCTCCTTGAAAGCAAGCCCGATTACCCGCGGGTGCTGCCGGAGGAACCATCGGTCCGCCTTGGAAGCGGCCAGACGGGTGCAGTGGATGCGCGACTGCTGCCCGGCACCCACGCCGATCACCTGTCCGCCGAGCGCAAAGCAGACCGAATTCGACTGGGTGTATTTGAGCGCGATCTGCGCGACGATGAGGTCGCGAACGGCTTCGTCGGGAAAGTTCTTTTTCGCGGTGACGATCTTTGCGAGCGTTCCGGCGGTGAGTGCGACCGTATTGCGCCGCTGCTCGAAAACGACGCCGAACACCTCCCGCTGCTCGACCTCCGGTGCACGGTAGGCCTGATCGATCTCGATGACCGCGTAGCCGCCCTTCTTCTTTTTTTTGAGGATGTCAAGAGTGCCCGGCTCGTATCCCGGGGCGACGACCCCGTCGGAAACCTCGCGCCTGAGCAGCTTCGCCGTTTGAATATCCACCGGATCGCTCAGCGCGGCCCAGTCGCCGAAGCTTGACAGCCGGTCGGCGCCGCGCGCGCGCGCGTAGGCGGTCGCAAGCGGGGAGAGCTCCATGTCGTCGACGAAACAGCACTTTTTCATCTCCCGCGTGAGCGGGATACCCACTGCCGCTCCGGCCGGACTGACGTGTTTAAATGAGGCAGCAGCGGGCAGGCGGATGCTTGCACGCAGTTCGGCGACAAGTTGCCAGCTGTTAAGCGCATCGAGCAGGTTGACATACCCGGGTTTGCCGTTGAGCACCCTGATCGGCAGGTTGCCGGTACGGAAAAAAACGCGGGCGGGAGCTTGATGAGGGTTGCAGCCGTAACGGAGAAGTAATTCAGCGTTGTCCATTATACCCCTTTTCAGGAAAAGGTTGCCAGTCGATTGAAATCAAGCGTCGCGAAAAGGTCGTCGGGCATTTCGGCGCGCCGGATTTCGATCACTTCGCCGTTTTTCCGAAGGAGTAGCTCGGCGCTGCGCAATTTCCCGTTGTAGTTGAATCCCATCGCATGTCCGTGGGCCCCGGCATCGTGAATCATGATGATGTCGCCTTCCTCCACCTCCGGCAGAGCGCGGTCGATGGCGAACTTGTCGTTGTTTTCACAGAGCGAGCCGGTGACGTCGTAGTCGATGTTTGCGGGCAGCGTCTCTTTCCCGAGTACCGTTATGTGGTGGTAGGCGCCATAGAGCGCGGGCCGCATCAGATCGGCCATGCTGGCATCGAGGCCGACGTAGTTTTTATAGGTCTTCTTGATATGCAATACTTTCGCGACAAGATACCCGTACGGCCCGGTGATCATCCGTCCGCACTCCATGAAGAGTTTCATCGGGTGGAGCCCCGCGGGAACGATGATCCGTTTGTAGGCATCCCGTATGCCGCGGGAAACCGGCTCGATATCCACCGCCGCCTGCTGCGGTTTGTAGGGAATGCCGATCCCGCCGCCGATGTTGACAAATTCAATCCTTACGCCGGTTTCCCGCGCCACCTCGACCGCCAGTTCGTACAACATAGTGGCCGTATCGACGAAATACTGCGGATCGAGTTCGTTCGAGGCGACCATGGTATGCAGCCCGAAGCGGCGGACTCCCTTCCGTTTGAGCAGCCGGTACCCTTCGAAAATCTGCTCGCGGGTGAACCCGTATTTCGCCTCTTCCGGATGGCCGATGATCGCGTTTCCGCTGCGCAGGGGCCCGGGATTGTACCGCTGTGACACCAGGTCGGGAAGCCCCGCATGCTTTTCGAGATAACCGATGTGGCTGATATCATCGAGATTGATCACCGCCCCAAGCTCCCGCGCCTTCCTGAACTCCTCGGCCGACGTATCGTTGGAAGTGAACATGATCGCCTCGCCGGTAATGTTGCATTTTTCGGCGAGCAAAAGTTCCGTCAGCGAACTGCAATCCGCCCCTGCGCCGTGATCCTTGAGCATTTTCAATAAAAACGGATTCGGCGCCGCCTTCACCGCATAATACTCGGTAAATCCCTCGGACCAGGAAAAGGCTTTGATAAGCCTGTGAAGGTTCTCGACAATCGCCCGCTCGTCATAGATATGAAAAGGAGTGGGAAACCTGCCGCAGATTTCAAGCAGCTTTTTTGGCGGACAGGGAAGTTTTTTCTCGGTCGACACAGGAAGCTCTTTCTGAAATGATGAAAGCGGATAAAATACCTTTTTGGAGGAGGGATTGCACCAGTTTTCAACAGTTGTGAGATCGATTCGAACCATCAGTAGGAGTTCATCAACCGTTCATTTCCCGTATCGGATCACTGATTGTTTTAAATTGTGGTTGCCCGAAAAGGGTCTCGATGCGGTGTCGGTCATCGCGATCGGCGATTTCAAACCCGCGGCGGATGTTAAAATAGTGACTGATCAGTCACGTTACATCAGACAGCTGCGGGAAACGCTGCTCGATGGACTAATATCGGCGGGGTATACGACGACGGATGGGATCGATTCGACACGCCTGCCGGACCTTGTACTGGAGGGGCGTTCACCGAACTCGACAACAAGGGAAAGGCGACGCGTGTAGGCATCACCCTGTCGGTTAAAACGTATGAATGATTCCAGCTAAACGGCTTCTTGCTTTTCGGTAAAGGAAAACGCCTTTCCCGAAACCGGCGCGGGACGTGGATTACCGCGACAAAAACGGTTGTTTTTATCTCCTGTTGATTTTTTTAACGCTGATCCTGTACAGTACCGGCACGTTTACGGTAAAATGTTATTTAGTTTGAAATTATCAGCCGGAAAACATAGTCAGGGGGCCATATTCGTGTCGATACCATTACGCCATTATACAATCATGTTGTGCGGTGTCATGCTGTATTATTCCTGCAGCGATCCGGTTTCTCCTGAACAGGCGGCATTGGATGATATACGGAGTAGAGTTGCCAGAATAATGCCCTATGTGGCTGATATCCGGGAGATGGATTTTATCCGGCCGGTATATTCAGGAGTAATAGTGCGGGAAGCCTATATTTCATCGGTTAAGCAGAGCATTGCCGCATCGCTTTCCGATGCCGAAGAGAAGGCGCTTGCGGTGGAGTATGCACAGATGTGTTTTCTTCCGGAATCGGATACCCCCCTGACGAGCGTCCTCAGTGATTTTTACGGCTCATTTCCGGCGGCGTTTTACCGCATGGGTACCGATTCACTCTATATTATTCCAAACGCCGAACACGATGATTTTCAATTGGATATGATTGTTGCGCACGAACTTACCCATGCACTGCAGGATCAGCATTTTACCATGAGGCCGGTTATTTTTCCCACCTATTCGACGTATAATAACGATGCCAATCTTGCATGGCGCGCGCTTGTCGAGGGAGATGCCGTGTTTACCGAAATGGTCTACGGCTATGCGACGTTTTACCGGGGAATGAATATTCCGTCTTTCGATTCGGCCCGTGTCGCTGTCAATGAGTACCGGATGGATATTCTGCATGGAACCTACTCGGCCGATCCGCCGGTTTTTCTTGATATTGAAACCGCCATTCCCTACTTTCTCGGCGCTTCATTGGTGGCTGAAAAGTATCATCTTTCAAAAAGCTGGGAACCGATCAACGCGCTTTATTCAATTTCCACCATTCCACGGTCCGTTGCCGAAATTAACAGCCTGGATGCAATACCGGTAACCTATTTCGATTTTCATTCGATTCAAAACCTGCTTATCGCGGAACCCGGGAATATCGAATTCGCCGATGATGATAACGCCGGTTTTGCTCTGCTGCTGGGCCTTTTGTATCGTGATGGCAACCTGGCATATACCGAACACTCCTTTTCCTGGCGCGGTGACCGATATACGTTTGTTAAGCGTACAGGGCAGCGCTACGGAACGCTTGTCTGGGCGATGGCCTTTTCCACCGCCGACGCCGCACATTACCTTTTCGAAAAAATTGTTTCGAAGATCACCGCCCGACAATTAAGCGGTGAGACCGCAACCATCGACTCGCTCCCTGACTCTGCCGATGTTACCTATAGTTTTGCCTCGGCAGTGATGACGACGACCCTCAAGAGGGTTGGCAACGAGATCTGGTGGCTTGAAAACACCGGGAACCTGACTCAACCGATTCTGGATTTGCTGCAGCAGCGGTATTCCGGGCCGTCGTTGGCAAAAGTACGAGGCATCGGTTCTTTTCCGTATTCGCTTTCACATGAGACAAAAAATGCGCTTCTTATGCGACTACTGAATTATCTGATGAGATAAAATAGGCGAACATGTTGAATGGGGAAAGATACAAGCGGGGATTCCCGGGATATAACCATCACATCAGGATAAATGGCCCGTTGGATCGAAAACCCGATCATGAACGGGTCGAGCCATGGGATCGCGGCTTGGTCACCGGGGAAGGTGGCCGCCGCTGTTGAAACAGGGCAATGGCCTTTGTGAATGTCGCTTCCGCCGAAAATACAATCAATTCGGCATCGGAGTTGCCATTTTTATATCACATTCAAGTCCGTAATAAGAAAAACAGCCTCGCTCCCCCCTTGCCTTCCCCCTGCCGGATAAATAAATTTCATTGCATGCCCAATGCGACCGCTCCAAACATCCATTTTGGTGTCATGCAGACGATTTTCTTCATTTCAGCATTATGCGCGCTCACGACCGTTGCGGATGCGCGGGCTTCCGTTGACGGCGACACCCTGCCTGCAGCGGTTATTGCCCCGACTGACACTCATGGCATCGCGGATACCGTTTCGGGCGGAGCGGACAGCTCTCCCGTTGATTCCGCATCGTTTTCCCCTGCCGTCTTCGGACCGGATACAACCGGACTTCCCCGCGACAGCGGAGCTGCCGACTTTTTTTCCCTCATTGCGGATACCGCAGTATCCATCACTCATCCCGACACGCTCAAGCCGCCTCCTGCTCCACGGCGCAAGAAGAGGCACGGCCCCCTCTTTTCACCGCCCGAATCGCTCTATACCGGTATCTCGTCCGAGCAGGACTACCATGCCCGCTTATACGTCCGGCAGGTTTTCGCCTTTTCGTGGGAAGACGCGGAACGCACGGTAAAGAGACTTCAACGTATCGAACGTAAAGACCATCTTTCTCCGCTCAGCGGGTTGCTCATGGTCTCCTCCCGCGTCATCAGGGTAATCAACGGTGAATTCGAAAACGACCGCGAGCAGCGAAAGCTTCTCCATGAAATCGACGACATCAGAGAGCGGACGCTGAAGCAGGTTGAATCGCGCAAGCAGCCCGATTCGCTGCTCTCCGTCAATCTGTTCATCGGCGGAGGTATAAGAGGTCTTGTTGCGGTGTTGAAAATCGAATCCGCCATGGTCGAAGCGGCGATCGACGGGCTGGCGGCGCTTCATCGACTGGAGCGTTTGATCCAACAGTCACCCGGCTTCTATGACGCCTATCTCGGACTGGGCATCTTCCATTGCCTGCTTGCCCGTGCGCCGGGCATCGTGCGCGCAGCCCTCAACATGGGCGGACGGCAGTTCACCTTTGACAAGGGGCTCGATTATCTGCGCATAAGCGCCGCCGGCGGAAGGTATACCTCTGAACTGGCAAGCCTCTACCTTGTCCGGTTTCTCTCGCCCTACTGGGGGCATCTTACCGAAGAGAAAGATCGCATATTAAACGGATTGCGGAGACGCTACCCCGATAACCCATACTATGTTTTTCTTGCATGCGACGAGGACATCTGTTTTCACCCGGAGCGGCTTGACCGTGCGTATGCACGCAGCCTTGAAGAGACGATCTGTTCATGGAAGGCGGGCAACTTCAGCCTGCGGCGGTATGATAATCTTGCCCGACACCAGTTACGTTTCATCGCCGACAGCTCCGGAACCGACAGCACCCCGCCCGATTCTTCATTCGACCTTGGAGAATTCTCGTTTTATCCGCAATTTCTCGAAGCGCTCAGGGAATCGCGTCACCGGGGGCGCAACGAAGACAAACGGTCGGGCCATCGGCGGGGCCAGTTGACAAAAAATGAATCGGCAGCCCTGCGCGAGCTCGGGCTCTCGAATATGAGCAGCGCCCGAAAAAATTTTTACGAATGGCACATCCGCGACGCGCTGAAACTGCGGTGACTCACTTCAGCTCAAGCTTCAGATTGGCGGGAGGAGCGGCCGTATCCCCCTGTGGCGCCGGAATCGCCGCAAGGATCTCCGCCACCGGCGGTTTTCCACGCTGCGCGTAAATGATCTTCCCGGCCTTGTCGATTACATACACCGTCCGCTTGTTCATGATCGGCCCTTTCGCGCCGTATGCCGCGGCGACCTTGCTCTTCTTGTCGATCAGCAACGGAAACTGCAGGTTATGTTTCCCCGCGAATTTGCTGTGCGATTTCACCGACGCCGGATTGACGCCGAATACCACGGCACCTTTTTTTTCAAACGAAGCGTAATCATCGCGGATCTCGCAGAGTTGCTTCGTGCAAACCGGCGTTTCGTCACCGGGATAGAAGATGAGGACGACGAATTTCCCGTCGCGGTATTCGGACAGTTTGACGACGGTTCCTTCGGCGTTTTTCAGTTCGAAGGCCGGCGCATCGGTTCCTTTTATAAGCATCGTATCACCTCCAAGGCAGAGTGCACCGCAACAGGCAAAGGTAAACAGGGTCAAGACGGCTTTCCTCATGGATCCTCCCGGAATAAGGTCGTTCCGGAAAATACCTTGCGCCCTCCCCACCTTTGGGGCTATTTTATCGATGAATCGCTTTATTGATTGTTCTGACGGAGTGCAGACTATGAACCAGCAGTGTCTCGGAATCACCCGCGGCGGCGAAAGATGTAAAATTACCGGCAATTTAAAGGATGGGTATTGTCATCTCCACCGTAAGCGGCATATGGACGACGGAACGGAAGCATCGAAGCCGCCCGAGGAAGCCCCCCGCAGCGGAAAAAAGACAACCCCGCCCCCGCTACCGCCCGAACCGGCATCCGACGCAACAACGAAAATCGTGTTGTTCGGGCTGGTGTGTTTTCTCATCCTGCTTCTGGCGGCGGCGGTAAGCTCCCGAAGAAACGGCAGATAGGACGGCACGCTGTCATTGCTTCGAAAAGCAGGCGCCGGAATCCGGTTCCATGCGCATTTCGTGAAAGGACACTTCCACCTTTTCGCATTTATCAACAGGACCGAGATTCATATCGATGGATTTCACCCTGGCACCATTGTCTTTAACATAGGCACGGTCATCGGATTTCGTCAATTGAATCACCTCCCCTGAATCGTCATACGCCACGAAATCGAAATGGCCGAACACGCCCCGGCCTAGAACAATGAAATGGCCTTCGAATACCATTGATCCATCGGAGGATCCGATTACCGCATCGAGTATTTCGACATACTTCGATGGCTGCACTACCAATTCGGGCTTATTGGCCGCACTACTGCTGTCCGAGGCAGCCGGCAAGCCCACAAGCATCGAAACCAGAAAACAGACTGTCGTTGTAGTTCTCATGGCATCCTCCCTTGTAACATTACACCCGTGTAAGGGCCGGCAGCGCATCCCGGATGGATCTTTTCCGGCCGACCGGCAGGGTCCCGGTCCGTTTGGCTGTTCGCACCGGTTTATCCCGCCGCTCCTTCGGTGCTGATGCGTGCCCCTTTCTCCATGAATTATACTATTCATTTTGTAATATAATCTTTCAATTTCCGGTGCGCTTATCCCGGTGAGGCCGTCGACTGCTTTGGCGCGAACCATTTTCTGCAGTTGCAGCGTCGGGGCCATGAAATCAGCGACCGCCTCGGTTATACCGAAGGGTCCGCGGATGTAGGGCCTCAAACCGACGGGGTCAGACAGGTATGGACCGGCAACCGGTCGCAGGCCGAGCGAGTCATCCATGCAGGACTGATCGCTGTGGGCTCCCTTTCGTATGCGACGACCGCCGCGATCGAGCTGGCCATGCCGCGTATGAGTAAAAGTCAATCACCCGTGAGCGATACCCGGCTTCACCGTTACGCATTTTATCTGCATGCCGGATTGATGGCCGCAAACATCGCTCTGGGGTTCGTTGAATCTTCCGCATTGAGCAGCGGCAACCATGACCTGGTTACCGGAGCCGGGATCGCCCATATCGTCGTCGGATTCAGCGTACCGGTGGTCATGCTGGGGGCAGGAGCGATATTCAGTCTCCCCAACGAGTATTAAGGGGACGGCCGGAGGGGGGCAAGAATTAAAGTAAATTGCGAAACAGCATTTCACTTTTAACAACGCCTGGATGGTCTACAAAAGTTAAGGCCTCCTCCCCCCGATTCTCAATTTCAATAAAACGTTTTCCTGAAATTGCGAAAGTGGGGTATCCCCCCCCATTTTTTTAAGCCCCTATCCCAACCTTCCCCCGTTAACGGGGAACCTTGGAGCGCCAGCGGAGAAGTGGCGTCTTCGCCAGTGTGCCGAAGGTGGATGGGGGTTATAAAAAACGGAAGTTCCGTGGATAATGTTTGTAGCATGAACCTATGCAGACTATTATAAGACGTTTAATAAGTGTGCAGGCGCCGTACGATCTTTGATTAACGTGTATTCTAATACACTGGTGGATTCATTGCCTTGGTACCGCCATAGACATTCAGAATTCCGACGGTGTCGAAACATCAACGAATTACGTTCAGGAATGTTGTGCGTTTCCACGCGATTATGAATTTATACATTGGCATGGTGTTTGTTTATTATTGATCGATAATCTATAACCTCAAAAAGGAGGTCAATATGCGGTTGATTAACATTCTCGCAGCAGGTGCTCTGTTCATCGGGGCGGGCACGATCAAGGCCGGAGAAATGAATATGCATGACCATGATCAACACATGATATGAAAACTATGGAGATTGAAGATTTGAACAGGCCTGGTGAGCGCATTGGCTCTCTTTCGTTTTTACATTACTCTCGCCGCTACTGCGTGGTCCTCGAAGCTCTGCTTCGGGGACTCTTCAATTTAAAGGGAAAGAAAATATGATTCTTAAAATGAGTGTTTCGTTGAAAAAGAATTGGGGAATACGCCTGAGTACGTTCCTGACTATTTCGATCCTGGTGTCTGCACTTCAGGTAAGCGCTCAGATGGAATCTCTTCCGCAATGGCTGCAAACAGCACGGAAAAACAATCCCATGATAGCTTCGGTACAAGCAAATGTCGAAGCTAAGAAAAAGGAAATCCGCATTGCAACCGCACTCCCTGATCCTTCGGTTTCTGCCGGGTATTTTGTTGTTCCGGTTGAAACGCGGGTCGGGCCGCAACGCGCTAAAATAGGCGCATCACAGATGGTCCCCTGGCCGGGCAAACTTATGCAGAAAAAGAGAGTTGCGGAGAAAGAATATGCTGCTGCGCAAGAAGCCTTGCGTGGTGTTGAGGCGCGTGTGTTTGCAGAGGTACGGGCGGCATATGCAGAGTATTATGAAGTGGGAAGGGAAATCGATATCACACGAGACAACCTCAAATTGCTTAAACAGATGGAATCGAATTTACTTACTCAATATGCAACAGCAAGAGTGCAACAACTATCCATTCTCAAAGTCCAGGTTGAAATGGCGATCCTCGAAGACCAGCTCAACAGTCTTGATGCGGAGGCAATTAAAACGCGGGAAAAAATAGTTTCCTTGCTGAATATCTCTTCAGAAACTGCATTGAACTTTCCAACCACCCTGCCGGTCCTTGATGTTCCTGTTGAAGGAGACACGCTCCTGAAGCGTGCGATGGAAAAGAATCCTGCTCTGCTGCAAGTAAGGCTGGAAAAGGAAGCCGCAACAGCGCACGTCGGGCTCGCACGCCGGATGTTCACACCGGACCTCATGTTCATGACCGATTACATCTTTACCGATAAAAGCACTTCATCGATGACCGCTCCTGCAGATAATGGAAAAAATCCATGGATTGTTGGCGGAAGTATTACACTCCCGCTTTGGGCAGGGAACAAAATCGCCCGCATCGATAAAGCTAATGCCATGGAAGCGATGCAGCAATCCATGGTGACCAATACCAAAAATTTGACAGAAACGACTGCATCTTCACTTATTGAAGATTACCGGGATGCCCGGCGGAAGGTAACGCTCTATGAGAAAGATCTCATTCCTAAGGCAAAACAAACAATCGCCCTGGTCGAAGAGGCATATATAAATGCGAAAGCAACGGTTCTGGATTATTTAGATGCTCAACGAATGCTCCTCAAACTTGAGATAGCATTGGAAAAACAACGCTCAAGGCGGGAGATGGTCGCTGGAAAAATTGATATGCTGTTAGGGGGCGAACGCACCCGCCGGGAGCTTGGTGATAGAGAAAAAGAAGGAGAATAATTATGAAATTACCATCAGGGCTATTCAGGAAAAAAGCAGTGAGAATTACGGGGCTCGTAGTACTTGTGTTTGTCAGTGTGTGGGTAGGCAGCAAAATCGGAGGTCCGAAAGGCGAGGTACATCAGGAGGTGCAGGCTACCGAAGAGCATGCGCAAGACACCATCTGGACCTGTTCCATGCATCCGCAGATACGGATGACGAAACCCGGCAAGTGCCCTATTTGTTTCATGGACCTTATACCATTAAAGCAAGGGGGAAATGGTAACAACGGGAGTACCGATGCGACGAGACTTTCCATGTCGGAAAATGCGAAAATCATCGCCGGAATTCTGGTTGCGCCTGCGGTACGTAGGAATACCAATGCGGAAGTGCGTATGACCGGAAAAGTGGCGTTAGATGAAACACGGGTTGAGATGATTACCGCACGTTTTCCAGGGCGCATCGACAGACTGTATGTCGATTATACCGGTGTCCCGGTCAAAACGGGCGATCATCTGGCTGAAATATATAGTCCCGAATTGGTATCGCTCCAACGGGAACTTCTGGAGGCTGCGCGGGCAGTCAAGAATGCAGGGTCTGACGTTTCCGAAATGATCCGTTCCAGCGCAGACAGGATGTTTGCCGCCGCCAAAGACAAACTGCGCTTACTCGGGTTTTCGGAGCGTGAGCTGGAGCAGATTCTTGAGCGCGGGACCACTTCCGACCACATGACTATCCGGGCGGGGCAAAATGGCGTGGTATTGCGAAAGCTTGTCGAAGAGGGAAGTTATGTGCAGACGGGCGTTCCGTTGTTCCATATCGGCAATTTAACAAAGTTGTGGGTGCTTCTTGATGCCTACGAATCGGATGTCGGTTGGATCAGGTTGGGCCAAAAGGCGGAATTTACCGTTGAGGCATTTCCCGGGAGTAACTTTGCCGGTTCCGTTTCCTTCATTGACCCAGTTGTCGATCCGCAGACGCGTACCGTTAAAGTCCGCATCGTCGTTGGCAATTCCGACGGTCGACTTAAACCCGACATGTTTGTCACGGCAAATATCAAAGCATCACTGTCCAAATCCGGCGAGGTGAAAAACATTTCATTGCGGGGCAAGTGGATTTGTCCGATGCATCCGCAGATCGTCAAGGACCACGCCGGTACGTGCGATATTTGCGGCATGCCGCTGGTCAAAGCGGAAGAGTTGGGATATGTTACTTCAGGATTCGAGGATGTGAACCCGTTGGTTATTCCGGCAACCGCACCGCTTTTTACCGGTGAACGTTCGCTGGTATATGTGGAAGTGCCCGACGCCGGGGGGCCGACCTACGAAGCCCGCGAGGTTGTTCTCGGCCCCCGGGTGGAAGGGTATTACATCGTCAAGGCCGGTCTTACCGAAGGGGAAAAAGTCGTGGTCAAGGGCGCCTTTAAAATCGACGGCGAATTACAGATCCAGGCAAAACCAAGCATGATGAACCACCAGGGCGGTATTGCCGCAACCGGACATGCGGGCCATGATATGTCTTCGATGTCCGGAAAGAGCACGGCGGCAACAATTACCAAAGTGGCCCCGCCGATATCCAATAAACCGGTATCGAAAGAATTCGAGACGGCGCTACATGGGTTGGTTGCGCAATACATGGTCGTCACGGATGCGTTGTCAAAAGATAATTTAGACGACGCAAAAGCCGGGTTGATGGAACTTAAGAAGCTCGCGGCATCCATCACCGCTCCACGTGGAGAACAATATAGAGCGTGGAATGAGGCGCAGAAGGCGCTTGCGGAAGCACTGACCCATGCGCACCATATCGCTGAATTGGCCGATGCACGATCGATATTCAACAACGTTTCCAAGCAGATTATCATTCTGGAAAAACAGTATCTGAAAAACGATGGACATACCCATTACCTTGCTTTCTGTCCCATGGCATTCAACAGCAACGGGGCATATTGGGTGCAGGAAGGGGAAACGATCAAGAACCCCTATCTGGGTGAAAAAATGTTGAAATGTGGTGAGATACGGGAAAAATTATAGACGATAAGCAGGTGAAACTGGTAACGGTGGAGGGCGAGTACCTCCCTGGATGAAAGAGAGCGACAAAATGGTAAATAAACTGATTCGTTTTTGTCTCGATAACAAGCTGGTAACGGTGCTGTTTGCCCTGGCGGTGATTGCCTGGGGTATTATGGTCGCGCCTTTTGAATGGGACATGGGCGGATTTGTTCGCGATCCGGTACCGGTGGATGCCATTCCGGATATTGGTGAGAACCAGCAGATTGTTTTCACGCGATGGATGGGGCGAAGCCCGCAGGATATAGAAGATCAGGTCACGTATCCTTTGACCGTGTCGCTGCTTGGTATCCCCGGTGTCAAGACCGTCCGCAGCTTCTCGATGTTCGGGTTTTCAAGTATTTATGTGATTTTTAAGGAGAAGGTCGATTTCTACTGGTCGCGCACCCGCATCCTGGAGAAACTGGCCTCACTGCCGCCTGGAACACTTCCGGAAGAGGTCAAGCCGACCCTCGGCCCCGACGCAACGGCACTTGGTCAAATATTCTGGTATACGTTGGAGGGACGCGATAAAGACGGCAAGCCGACAGGCGGTTGGGATTTACAGGAGCTTCGTTCAATTCAGGATTTTTATGTTCGTTATGGACTTATGGCAGCCGACGGTGTCGCAGAGGCAGCGTCCGTCGGGGGGTATGTCAAAGAATACCAGATCGATCTCAATCCCGATGCCATGCGTGCGAGCAATGTCACCCTCGAACAGGTCGTCATGGCGGCGAAAATGTCGAACCTGGACGTCGGCGCCCGGACCATCGAAATCAACAGCGTTGAATATGTCATTCGCGGCGTCGGTTTTGTGAAGTCCACGGCGGATCTCGAAAAGGCGGTTATTCGTGTCAAGGACAACGTACCGATCACTATCGGCGAGGTCGCAAAGGTAACACTGGGACCGGCGCTTCGTCGGGGGATCCTGGATAAAGAGGGCGGGGAGGCGGTCGGCGGCGTTGTGGTGACGCGATACGGTGAAAACCCGTTGGCCGTCATTAAGAGGTTGAATGAGAAAATGGGGGAGATTGCACCGGGACTCCCCGAAAAAGTTTTACCCGACGGTACCGTTTCAAAGGTAACGATCGTGCCTTTCTATGACCGCACCGGTCTCATTCGGGAAACACTCGGAACGCTCAATACCGCCATCTACCTTGAGATCCTTGTTACGATTATCGTTATCCTGATCATGTTGAACAACCTCGGCAGTTCGCTTATCATGTCGTCGGTTCTCCCGGCTGCCGTGCTTATGTGTTTTATCGGTATGAAACTGTTCCATGTGGATGCGAATATCGTGTCCCTCTCCGGGATAGTTATTGCGATCGGAACGATTGTCGATATGGGAATCGTACTCAGTGAGAACACCTTGAAACATCTGGCGGAGGCAGCGCCCGGTGAAAACAAGACGGAAGTCATCTATCGAGCCGCGTGTGAGGTTGGCGGCGCTATACTCACGGCGGTTCTTACTACAATTGTCGGATTTTTGCCGGTGTTCACCATGCAGGCTGCGGAAGGAAAATTATTCAAACCACTCGCTTTTACCAAGACATTCGCTTTGACCGCTTCAATTATTCTGGCCTTGACCGTTATTCCCATGCTGTTGCAGCTGGCATTCGGCCGGGAGAAAAAAGAGCATGGAGTACTCTACAAACTCCTGACCTCCATTATATTTATTTTGGGTGGTGCCGTATTGATGGTAAAGATAGCATGGTGGATCGGGCTGATAGTTATCATTCTGGGTATTAGAAATATTGCGCAACACTGGTTGTCGAGAAATTGGATAGCGCGTATACCGGTTATTACCAATGCGATTGTCGTAGGTGTCGTGGGTATCCTTCTTACCTCGGATTGGCTGCCTCTCGGCGCACAAAAATCATACGTTGCCAATCTTTTGTTTGTCGTCTTATCTGTAGGAGGTTTGATGCTCCTCTTCTCGATATTCATCAGATTTTATTCTAAAATACTTGCCTATTTTCTTGAGAATAAAAGCCACTTTCTGGTCCCATTGTTTATTCTGTTATTAACGGGGGTGAGTGTATGGCTCGGATTCTCAAAAGTATTTTTCTTCTTGCCATCAGCACTTTACAAAATTCCACCCGTTTCCGCGCTTGCACAAGCGTTTCCGGGATTGGGAAAGGAGTTCATGCCGCCGTTGGACGAAGGTTCATATTTGTATATGCCTACCACGATGACCCATGCATCGATCGGGGAGGTACAGGACATTCTGCGGAAACAGGACATGGCAATCACGGCGATTCCCGAGGTCGAAAGTGCGGTCGGCAAGCTCGGTCGGGTCGAAAGTCCGCTGGATCCCGCCCCGATATCGATGATAGAGACGATCATCAATATCAAATCAGAATATATCGTTGACAATCAGGGTAAGCGGCTCCGTTTCAAACACAACCCGAAAACGAATGAATTCGTTCGTGATGAAAAGGGTGGATTAATTCCGGACATTCACGGTAAACCGTATCGTCAATGGCGCGACCGGATCAAAAAGCCCGATGACATATGGAACGAAATAGTTGCCGAAGCCCGGATCATCGGCGTTACGTCGGCCCCGAAACTCCAACCTATAGCGGCGCGTATCGTCATGCTTCAGAGCGGTATGCGCGCGCCCATGGGCATTAAGGTGCATGGTCCCGACCTTGAAACAATCGAGAGGTTCGGTATGTGGCTTGAAAAATATCTAAAGGACGTGCCAAGTGTTGAAGCTGCCGCCGTGTATGCCGACCGGATCGTCGGCAAGCCGTATCTGGAAATAGAAATCGACCGGGACGCTATTGCCCGTTACGGTGTCTCGATACAGCAGGTCCAGATGGTGATTGAAGTTGCGCTTGGCGGAATGGGAATTACCAATACGATCGAGGGACGCGAACGATACACCATACGGGCCCGCTATCCGCGTGAATTGCGTGGGTTGGGGTCCGGTGTCGACGATATTAAACGGATCCTGATTTCTTCGAAAGACGGGTCCCAAATTCCTCTTGCGCAAATGGCAAACATCGTTTACCGCAGAGGGCCGCAGGTCATAAAGAGCGAGAACACATTTTTGACGGGATACGTCCTGTTCGATATGAAGCCGGAAAACGCAGAGGTGGATGTTGTGCATAGCGCACAGCAGTATCTACAGGACAAGATTGATTCCGGCGACCTCATTGTTCCGGCAGGCGTCAGTTACGTATTCGCGGGAAGTTATGAAAACCAGGTACGTTCAGAAAAGCGTCTCGCACTCGTTCTCCCGATTGCGCTGTTTGCAATATTTATATTGCTGTATTTCCAGTTCAAGAAAGTATCGATAACGGCATTGGTATTTTCGGGAATTCTGGTGGCAGGAAGCGGCGGGTTTATCCTCATCTGGCTCTATGGCCAGTCATGGTTCATGGATTTTAATTTTTTCGGTGTGAATATGCGTGATATATTACAGATTCATCAAATCAATCTGAGTGTCGCGGTTTGGGTAGGATTTCTAGCCCTGTTCGGGATAGCTTCCGATAACGGAGTGATAATTTGTACTTATCTTGAACAGCGTTTTTCCCGTAATGCAGCGGATTCACTCGAACAAATCAGAAGACTCACAGTAGAAGCAGGTACGCGTCGCGTCAGACCGGCCATGATGACCTCGGCAACAACGATTCTTGCACTGCTCCCCGTATTGACCTCCTCCGGGCGTGGAGCGGATGTCATGGTATCTATGGCCATACCATCGTTCGGCGGAATGGTGCTGCAACTGGTGAGTTTGATTCTTGTGCCGGTGCTTTACTGTATGTTGAAGGAAAGGAAGTTGCGAAAAGATCAGACGGAGACTATCCCGAGGGAGCGTTTTTAACCATGAAATTGTAATACCCTGGAAAATAAAGACCACCAAGGTCGAATAGTAACATTCTTACAGAGGAGGCTTTATGCATTATGCAAAAATGTGGATGACTGCACCAACATTTTACGGTGTTGTCATACTTATGACGGCTGGAGTAATGGGGCAATCGACTAAAATGATGAAAACAGACACTGCGAAGGCTATGGCCCACATGAAGCAACTCAAACCACAGACCACCTGTCCGGTGACCGGAGACCCTATTGACAAGAAACTGTACGTTGATTATCAAGGTAAACGTATTTATGTATGCTGTTCACAATGTATCGCTTCTGTCAAAAAAGACCCGGAAAAGTACATCAAAAAACTTGAAAGTGAAGGGCAAAGCGTTAAGGTGATCGGAAAAGAAGAAAAAAAGGCCGGAATGGAGATGAAAAGCGATACATCAACGAAAGAAATGAACATGAAGGATATGAAGAACATGAAGATGATGTCCGATACCTCGACCGAAAAATCTATGAGTGCAGGTTATTGGACGTGCTCAATGCATCCCGAAGTTCATGACGCCGGTCCCGGAAATTGTCCAAAATGCGGCATGAAACTGGAATTTAAGAAAACCGCAACGATGAAAAGTATGGAGCATGACAAGTAGAAAGAAATAAAAAAATTTTCCTGAACGCATTATCCGCATGGATATGCTTGCCGACAAGCAAAATAGTCAATCCACCGCCTTTCAGGGCGGGAGATTGATTTATTACTCCGGCAATTAAATATGCACAAGTACGCTCACACTGAGCGCGTCGAAGTACCCGTTCTTTAATTGAACTATCACATTTCGACTACGCTCAATGTGCGAACCGGGTGTGCGAATAAATATCAATTAACCAAGGAGGTGCCGCATGTCATTTTATCACAGTAAAACGGTTTCCTGCCCGTTCGAGCAGGCAATCGTGAAAGTCACCGAGGCGCTGAAAAGCGAGGGATTCGGCGTGTTGACGACGATCGATCTCGCGGGGAAACTCAAAGAGAAAATCAACGTCGACTTCCGAAGGTACGTCATCCTCGGCGCCTGCAACCCCCCGCTCGCCTACAGGGCGCTTCAGGCTGAAGACAAGATCGGCGTCATGCTGCCGTGCAACGTCATCGTGCAGCAGATATCCGCAACCGAAGTCGAAATCGCCGCCATCGATCCGTCAACGACGATGAAGGCGATCGGCAATGCCGATCTCATCCCGGTCGCGGAGGAGGTGAGCCTGAAACTGAAAAGGGTGATTGAAATGTCTTGAGGTCGGAAAGCTCCGGATACCGTGGGTGCAGAACGCCGGAAAATCGGAGGCCGACGACAACACCTCGGTGGTACGCACTGAATACAAAATGTATATTGATGAGGTAAATATACTTACAGCAGAGGGACCGGCATCAACATGGTTCCGATCCGGGCCACCGCGTTCACAGAAAGATTTTATGATCGTCATCCGAAAAGAACTCTGTCCCCAGAACCATCCGTGCCCCACCTTGCAGCATTGTCCCGTCGGCGCCATTTCGCAGATCGGCTTCGCCGCGCCCGCCGTCGATAATGAAAAATGCATCTGCTGCTGTAAATGCACGAAGCGGTGTTCCGTATTTTCTCCAATCGGCTGCTGCGGCAGCGGCGAGGATGTGCGGATGGCGTGAAGGGGGCCGGGAGAAAAGCGGATTCCAGGTAATACGGTACCTTCGTCAATGGAAAACCCGTCATCCGCGACCGTCGTGCCGTCAAGCATTTCGGCATATCGTGTCTCCCATCCGCAGCCCATGGGGGAAGCCGGTACCGGCAATTTACTCGCGATATACCAGGCGGTCCTCTTCTCATGACTCATACGACGTCAATGAACAGTACAGGGCAGCGCGGCAATTTCGTAGCGGCACTTCGATTGCTTCTCCTGCTGTCGTGGCCCTCCCTCCCTGCCCATTTCGACCTGACCGTGGAGCCGGAGGCCGGATTTCAGACAAACGTCCCCAACGGCCCGGTAGATTCGTCGTTCGGTAGCCACGCGTTCTGCACCGTCGGCCTGGAACCCTCATGGTCAACCGATACCGGTAATACGTTCCGTTTCGTGTTCACAGGCCCCCTGAACGCGACGAAGTATATGGGCGGTCCGGGCGAGGCGGCTATCGCGCCGGAGTTCTCTATCGAAAAGCACGTCGCATCGCACGTAACGCAGGCAGCGCTCGGCGCGGCGTATCATCTCATGCCCGTAGCCTACGATCCGACTGTTCCCGAAAAGTATATGGAATACTCTCTGCGGTTCGAACGGGAGCAATCCTGGAGAATCGCTTCGGCCGTGATGTACGCTCTGCAGCTTGTTGACGATATCGCCACGTCGCGGAAGGACTTTAAAAATACGGTGCAGTTCAGGCTGCGGCGCTGCAATTCCGCACGTCTCCATTCATTCGTAAGGATCGGCTGCTCCTGGAATATTTCGAATACCGAGGGAGCGGGGTATGTGCAACCGTTTGCCGCCGATGGAATGACTCTGGCCGTCGATGAAAGAAATCTGCTGCTTTTTCACCTCTTCGCCGCTTATTCCTTTTATAAGCCCATGAATATTTCGGTGCTGGTGCCCGGACGGGGGCAGGGAAAGAATGCCACGGTCATCACCTACGAGCTCTCCGAGCCCAGAATACCCTTCGCGACCCTTTATTGCGGTTATGACAGGGAGTTGACTCTGCACGCAAGCTTTCATTTTTACTATATGGCCGTGCTTTTCGGCCGCGGAGAGCCCGGTTCGCTGTTATTCTCCCATCAAACAGGGATTATTTTTTCATGGCGCCGGAAATAGTTCTCATCGGGTGTAACCTGACGGCGCTTCGTTTCGTATATGTTTCATGGAGGAATAGGAAGCACGAAATGTGAACCATTCTATTTCACCGGAACGGTTTAATGAGGTCGTTCGCGCTTATGGGGGTTATGTGTATACGATCGCGTTTAACCTGCTGGGTAACCCTGCCGACGCTGAGGATGCGGCACAGGAGACATTCATCAAAGCCTATAAGCGGCTGCACACGTTCGATGAACAACGAGGATTGAAAAACTGGTTGTGCACCATCGCCCTCAATACCGCGCGCGATTTTTACCGAAGATCAAACCGCGGTGCGGCCGCGGCAACGCTCGAAGGTGAGGGAGCGGCCGTACCGGAGGGTGGTGAATTCTCATCACGTATCGGCGCGCGGCTCGATGCGGTGAAAATGCTGTCAATACTCGACATTAATTACCGAAGCGTCATGGTGCTTTATTATATGGAACAATGCAGCGTCAGGGAGATCGCCGCCATGATGAAAAAGTCGGAGAATGTCGTCAAGGTTTGGCTTTTCAGGGCCAGGAAGATACTTATGGAGAAATTCGGAGATTCCGTCGTATGAAATGCCGCCATGTCCAATCGTTCTTTGACCGGATGTGCCGCGAAGGGGACCGGTTCGACCGCCCCGACATTGTAGCTCATGTCAAACAGTGCGGCCGCTGCGGCCGCGACTATGAAAAGTGGTGCGGTATCGCCCGGAAACTGGAGGGCGTTCCTGCGCTCGATGCGCCCCCGGCATTGTACGGCAGGGTGATGCGGGCGATCGAGGCGCAGCATGCGGGCGCAGGCGCATGGCTGCGGTGGAAGCCGCTGCCGTACTGCGCCGTCTTCGCCGCGCTGATGCTGATCGCGGCGACGTACCTTTTCATCGGAATGCCGTGGATTGCCTATCGTCAATCGCCGGTAATTTCATCCACGTCCGGGGCCGCACCGGCGGAAGTAATGGCCCATTTCGAAATTTACCTTGCAGGAGCACGACGGGTTGCGCTCGTCGGGGATTTCAACGGCTGGGACCTGGACAAACATCTCCTCACGAAATCGGATGCGGATACCTGGAAAATCGATCTGCCGATAAAGAAAGGATGCTACCAGTACCTCTTTCTCATCGATGGTACGCAATGGAAAACCGATCCATGCCGGGCTCTGCAGGTCCCCGACGGATTCGGCGGTATCAATACGGTCATCGAATTATGAGACGTCAACATTTCAGATTGAAAACAGCAATCGGTCTTTCATCCGCGTTGATTATCAGCGCAACCGGCGCTTTTACGCAGCATCGCGATGCAGGGGAAGATTCTCTCACCCACATCCTGGAGAGCAGCCGCGCCATGCAGCTGCCGCTTGGCCCGCTTGAGAATAAAATCCGGGAGGGGCGCGCGAAAAATCGCCCGGCATCAGAGATATATTCGGCGGTCAAAACCCGGCAGAAATTTCTCCTGCAGATTCGCGACACCAGGCAGGGAGGTTTCTCTCACGGGTATACCAAGCAGCTTTTCGACCTTGAAGGTTCGAATCCGCATGGTATGAACACCGTTGAACACCGGGTCAATACCCCCCCGGTAAAAAAGTTACCGCAGCCGCAGGCCCATGCAAAGGGAATGCCGGAAAAAGAACAAAACCGTATCGATGCCTCTTCGGGGAAAAAAGCCGCCTCCTCCGGCGGCCGGGGTGACGCTGCTGCGCGTCAGGCGGACCGCCATTTGGACAAAGCGGATGAAAAAGCTGAAAAGGTCATGGAAAAAGCCGCCTTCCGCGCCGAAAAGCGTATGGAAGGCATTCAGAAACGCATTCAGAAAAGAACGATGAAACGTTACGGTAATGGCAATTAAAAAAAACACCGATACCGTGTAACCACCCTCTCCGCCGCAACGTATATAGGTATAAAGCCCTTCATCAACGGCTGAAGTATTTCGTGCTGCAGGTTTCATCCGCGTTGATGGGAGTCAGGCGAATCTCAAATCAACTGAATATGGAGGATGTATGAGAAGAGACATCATGATCGTTCTGGTTGCAGTCGCTTTTTGCGGGATCGGCTGTTCTTCAAATCAATCTCTTCCACTGCAGGCGGAGGCAACAACGGATAATATCCAGGCAGCGGCAACGGGAACGCTTCGGCTTTCTCTCTCCAATGGAGACGACGCAGCCGCCACTCTCGCCAAAACGGCGGGCGGGGGACGAAACCACCCGGCCGATGCGGTGGAACACATCTGGATCACCGTCAAGGAGGTTCAGCTCCATATTGCAAGCGACCCTTCCAACAACGGGTGGAAGACCGTCGCGACCCCGAATCGAAAGTTTGATTTCCTTCAACTGGTAAACGGTCTTACAGCGCCACTCGATCTTTACGCGCTGCCGGCGGGACATTATACGCAGATCAGGCTGATGCTCGGCGACGATACTGAGGATTATGACGGAACAGTGATACCCGCAAACAACATCGTAATTGACGGTGAAACGTTCCCGCTCACCATTCCGAGTGCATGGCGGACCGGCATCAAGTGCGTGCGGTCGATTTTCATAAGGGAGAACGAGGTCACCGAAATCTGTCTCGCCTTCGATGTCTGGAGCGCCGTTCATTATTCCGCGGGCAACGGGTATATGATGCGGCCGGCATATCGCACCTTCAAATGCGACGGCTCCGACACGGCGACCGAATCCGAGCCTGATGCACAAACGGAAAGGGATGCGGATGACCCGGTAATCGATAAACCAAAAGCAGCGCTGACCGAATAAACGTTTCAGCACCTGTCGGCGTACAATCGGGCTGGTCCATACCGATCGGCCCGATTTTTCCGGGTTAAGGGCACAACCCCGCGTCGGCTGCCGCCGGCCTGCGGGGCCCTATTCCATCGCCGTCTTCACGCGATACTCGTCCGCGTCGATTCCGTAGTCGCTCATTTTAGTCAAGAGCCATTTGCGGTCGATTTCAAGCAGACGTGAAGTTTGCGAGACATTTCCCCTAGTCGTCCGCAGCGCCGATCTGATGCACTCCTTCTCGGCCGCCTCCCGGGCGACTTTGAGCGTCGGCGTCCTGCCGGAGGGCCCCTCCTCCCGGTTGTCCTGCGGTAGAACGATCTCAAGATCCTCCTTTTCGATTTTCCGCGAAGGGGAAATAATGACCGCTTTCTGAATCACATTTTCCAGTTCCCGCACGTTGCCGGGCCAGAGGTGCGACAGCAGCGCCGATTGCGCCCCGGTCGACAACGCCTTCCGGTCGCGCCCCATGCGGCCGCAGTAGTTACCTATAAGATATTCAGCGAGCAGCAGGATGTCTTCGCTCCGCTCGCGCAGGGGAGGAACGGTTATCGTCAGTACATTAAGGCGGAAGAAGAGATCCTGCCTGAATCTCCCCTTGTCCATCTCCTCTCTGAGGTCCCTGTTGGTGGCGGCAATGATACGCACATCCACCTTGACCGCATCGGTGGCGCCCACCCGCACGACCTCCCCCTCCTGCAGCACCCGCAGCAGCTTCACCTGAAGCGCCGGCGGCATCTCGCCCAGTTCGTCAAGGAGTACGGTCCCGTTGTCGGAGGCTTCGAAAAGTCCTATTTTCCGCGCGTGCGCTCCGGTGAATGCCCCCTTTTCATGCCCGAACAGCTCCGACTCGATGAGGTTTTCGGGAATGGCGCCGCAATTGATCGCCTTGAAAGGCTTTTCCGCCCGCAACGAGCGGGCATGAATATGACGGGCTATAAGCTCTTTTCCCGTACCCGTCTCGCCTGATATAAGCACCGGTGCGTCGGAAG
Source organism: Chitinispirillaceae bacterium (assembly GCA_016929415.1). GTDB lineage: Bacteria > Fibrobacterota > Chitinivibrionia > Chitinivibrionales > Chitinispirillaceae > JAFGNB01. Next base: position 23,973 of record JAFGIW010000114.1, read on the forward strand.
GCGCTATCCGGTCGGCCAGCGACAGCACGGAGCGCATCCGTTCGCTCCGGTGGATGATCCCGCCGTCACCTCCCTCCTGCGCCTTCTGAAGCGCGGCGATCATCTCCGCCTGCCGTCGGCGCTCCTCCGAATTCGCAAGCAGCTCCGTAAAGAGCGGCAGCAGACGGTCGCAGAACAGGCGGTCGTGTTCCGTAAAGCAGTCGTCCTTTTTCAGCCGGTCAAGGTACAGGTACCCTTTGAGACGGTCGCCATTGTTCAGCGGTGCGCAAAGAACCGAAGACACCGCGTTTTTTTCGAGGGATCGATTGTCTGTAGGAGAATCAGCCCAGTCCGTTTCGAGCAGGAGGATGGTGTGCGCCGCATCCCGCGCCCAGTCGATCGCGCGGTTGGAAAAACGGTCCAGTCCGGTATGGGCCGGATAACGGACGAGGGTATGGCGGTTGTTGTCGACGGAGTCCTCGCCCACGATACGTGCCGCGTCGCAGCGAAGCAGGCGCGCCACTGCGGACATGAGACCGGCGGTGATATCGCCGTCACGGTCGCGCAGCAGCATCAGCACCATGTTCAGCAGCTCGTCGACCGTGTCCGGTTTGACGCCGGCGGGAACGGGAGAGGCGCTCCGGTCAATGTACTGCAGCATTGTTGCGCCTATCCGCAGACGGTCGCCGTTGCTCAACGGCTCCTTCCCGTCCGCCGGGCGATCGTTGACCGCGACGTCGACTTCATCGGTTAACGCCTGAAACCGGTAGGCGCCCTTGATGAACAGGAAGTGCGCGCAGCGGGCGGGGCAGGGAGGAATCGGTCGGACGGCGCACTCCGCGGCCGAGCCGACGGTCACGATCCGGTCACACAGCTCGTACTGTTTTCCCGATTCGATGTCTCGTACATACGGCATTAAAGGCTGTGCGCCCATTATCGCTCCTTGATGCATAACCGTTTTATTTCAAACGGAAGCGCGGTGACGGTTTCTTTCCACACCACCAATCCGTCAGCGGTCCGCCAGACGAGACGGTGTTCGGCGCTCCGTGCCGGAAGACGGAGCGTGCCGGAAATATCGATTGACTGCTTTCCATCAATGAAAAGCCCGCCTGTTTCGGGGTGGGAAACGACGACAAGGTTGCCGGAGAGCGTTTTCAGGGCCCCCCATTCATCCTTGAGGGGGAGCGAAAAATCCAATCCGTCAATACGGGTGTCCGACGGCGACATGAAAAGCGACCGCCCGTTTCCCTGCCGGGGAGAAACAGCCGTCTCATTGATCCGCTGCTTTTTCATGAAATCGGATGCGGCAACGAAACCCAGGATGATAACGACCGCTCCCGCGGCGGCGAACGCGACCCCAAGCCGCCACGGCTTTCTTTTTTTCATCACCGGGAAACTGGCCATCAGGTCAAGCGCCTCCGGCGAATCAGGGTGCGTCTGCAGGCATTCGACAAGCAGGTCGTACGCCTCGGCGCTGCGCCGTATGTCCAGAAGCTCCCGCGCCGAATCAAAAAGCTGCCGTGCCAGAATTTCGCTCGCACAGGGTTCGGCGATGTCGCTCCAGTTGACGGGAGATCGCTCCGGGCCCGGCTTCCACTCCTGCAGCACCTCGATTGCGGAAGGGGGGCGCGCCTCCGGCTTCTCCTCAAGGCACGAAGCGATGCATTCCGGCAGCGGGTCGTCGCCGGAGAGTTCCCGGATCACTTTCCCCATGGAGTAGACATCCGCCCGCTTCAGATCCGCGTCGCGGCCCAGCCCCCTCCAGAGTTCGGGCGCGATATAGTCCGGCGTTCCCTTTACCACATTCGCCACGGTCTGCCGCGCATCCTGGTAAACACAAAGCGCGAGCCCGAGATCAATTAAAAAAACGCCTTCCGGGGAGATGAGAATATTTTCGGGCTTTATATCGCGATGGGCATATCCATGTTCATGCAATGCGGCAATGATTCGTATGATTTCCGAAGCGACGGCATGCTTGTACCCGGGCGGGAGTTTTTTCTCAAACATAATTCTAAGGCTGCACCCCCTGATCCACTGCATGATGATGCAGACCCGCCCGGCCGCTTCCCTGACATCATAAACCTGAGGTATTCCCTGAAGATGCAGCCCCGCCTGCATGGAGGCTTCCCTGACCAGCGCAGCCCGGGCGGAAGCGTTTTTCTCAACGATGAATTTAAGCGCCACCAGTCGGTTGAGCGCATCCTGGCGGGCCCGGTATACCGATCCGAATCCGCCGGCGCCGAGTTGAACCGGGTGGGAAAATCCTTTCGGAAATCGCGGGATCACGGCGCAGCCTCCCGGAGCTTTTTCTCCGCCGCTGCATACCAGTACACGATGTCCTTGTCGTCCGGCGCCAGACGAAGCGCCCTGAACCATGCGTCATGCGCCCCCCGGATGTCGTTGAGCGCCCAGCGGACCATGCCGATGTTGAAATGGGTAAACGGACGCGACGTGTCGGCGACGAGGGCGCGTTCGAAAAGAATCCGCGCCTTGTCGGATTCTCCCATCCTGAAATAGATTATCCCCGCAAGATTGAGCGCTTCAACCCCACGCGGATGCAGGTCGATCGCCCGCGAAAGTGCGTTGAGGGCGTTGATTGTGTCGCTTCGGTTGAGCAGCCTTCGCGCATTGACTAACCATGCCTCCGACAGAAGGGTGTCGATGTCGCTCTCGGGCCTGATCGTTCGTGCCGCCTCGAGATGGGTCAGCGCCTTTCCCCAGAGCGTGCCGTCGGCGTTATTCAGCGATGCCTGCTGTATGAGCGCCCTTCCCATCCCGAGGCGCGCTTCGAAATTTTCGGGATTGCGGCTCAGCACTTCATCGAAAAAACGGATGGCCATCGTGTGGTCGCCGAGCCGCAGCGACGCTTCCCCCTTCTCGATGCTGCGGCTGTCCGACACGCAGGATAATTGCAGAAGGGAAAAGACGGCGGAAAAAGAGAGCGCCGCTATTGCCCGTAAACGTATGGAACTGCGTTTGCCGTTCACACTATCATGCCTCAAGGTTTGATCCCCCCCCCACCCCGACCCTCCCCCGTCGATGGGGGAGGGAAGTGTATATAACCACGAAACCGTCATTTCACCCGAACCGGAGGCGTCTCTTTCACCCTGCGGTCGTCGCCGGCATGAAATCAGGCGGTTCTCCGATGCGTCGTTCTTCCTGTAAATCTTATTATTATATGATACCGGCAGTACAGGACACAAACTCAACGTTGAACCAGTCTGTCGGCAATTTTCAGCCGCCATTCCAGGGATACGGAGACCGACCATTCGGGAATTTCTATCGGCGCCTTTTTGAGCAGGGTCGACCATGTTTTCGCCGCATACGTTTTAAAAGCCGCGGTGCCGAAGCGGCCGTCGTATAATTCCACGGACAGGTCTGCGGCAACGGTATTGTCGATACGGTGCATGGAATGATGGATGACGGGTCGGGCCGCCGGCGCGATGGCCAGTCCGTCGGCGGTGTACGTGGGCGTCAATTCTCTCATCAGGGGATCGACGGGAACAATATAGTATGCTTCATCGGATCGGCTGTAAATGAGATACTTTGCGAAAATATTGACCTGGTCCCATTCATACGGCTCCGGGAACCAGTTCAGTTTCCAGGAGATCCCGAGCCGGACCGGCAACCTGCTCTTGAGTGTCAGGGAAAAACGGGGGTTGATCAGCAGTCCGGAGAGCGGTTGTTTCAACCCGACATACATTGCCGTATCACCTGCCGATGCAATCATGTCGTCGAGATCATCGCGTAATGCCCCGGTCACGACGTGCAGCCTCGAAGTGTCGATCATCGTGGAATATGAGCCGTCAATGTAAAATACCGGATAGAGGCGGCGGCCGTCGTCGGCATACAGTTTTTTCAATGAATCGACGGTGAACCCGAACGAAGTCGGCTGTTCGAAGTAGGCGTTCGCGAAAAGCTGATAGTTCGCCTGCAGGCGCTTCCCGAGCGTCTGCAGGGCCGACGCGAACAGCCACACCCGCGCGTTGCCGAAACGGCCCGACGTCGTCAGAAAAACGGAACCGCCTCCCCAGAGCATGGGGAGCCGCCTGCCGCTGCCCACGACTCCCCCCTCGATGCTGTTGCCGAAAAAGAGGCTGTCATCCCTTCTGCGGTTGACGGACAAGGTATACATGACTGATGACGATTTCCCGACTGCCGAGGAGAACACCGATCCCGTGATATCGGTCGAGTCCGCCGCGTGAAGCGATCCGTCGGGGTGGTATTGACGGTGGGCGATTGATCCCGCCAGGCCCGCCGCCCAGTAGCGCTGTCCGTGGGTCAGTTTCCAGGCGGTCCGGATATCCGCCCTGCCGAAGGGCCCCCTTTCGATTCTGTCAAGGGAACCGCCCGCACCCGCACCCCAGGGCCCGGCGGTGTCGGCGGAACGCTGTTCGGCGCCGTATCCCACGGCGATTCCCAGGTCGATGTCGGGCATGAACAGCGCGCGACGGTACTCGCGCGATGCGCGTACCGTATCGAGGAGCCGCTCCGCCTCGTCGTCCCATCCCAGCCGCCGGTAGATGGCCGACCGCTGGAGCAGGGTTTTAACCCTGAACGTGCCCCCGGAATCTCCCGACACCATGTAATTCGCCGCAAGGGCGCTGTCGAGAATGCCCTTGCGCAGCAGGGCCTCCGACCAGAAATAGAAAAGGCTGTCCCTGGAGAGGCCTTCTTCCGAAAATGACCTGACGAAACAGACTATCGCACTGTCGTGCTTTCCTTTTGCGAGAGCAGTGAGGCCCTGCCTGAGGACCGGGGCATGGCGGGAGCCGCCGTCTGCCGCAGGCGCATAAGCGGTCAGCAGTAAAAAAAGAGCGGCGGCTCGTGAAAATCTTCTGTAAAGAAGTGAATACCCGGACATGCGCCCCCCGAAAAAGGGTTCAGTGCAGTCGGGGAAAGCAGCGAAAAAAGGCTTCCCCCGCGTTGATTATCGTACCGTAAGCCGGAGTCTTCTCGTTTCCGGCCGGTAATAGATGCCGTTAAGGAGATTGCCTGTCGCTCCCCGTTTTTTCCCCAGAAGATCGAATATCCCGGATGAAGAGGCCGTCTTTTCAATCATGAAGGAATTCCGCGGGAAATTCCGCCGCACAGGACTCATCATGTTGGCCGATTTGTCGATATCGATCATGCGGATCATCCCCATATACATGCCGATATTCTGTTTCATGTCGGCGGTGTCGCCGATGGCGTAGATCTCGTAGCCGTTCGAACCCGCTTCGGTATACCGCATATACTCGTTCCAGGCGCCCAAGACGGTATCGATGGTATAGAATTCGGTGAATGCCTCCGGTGCCCAGAGCGAGTCCTGCATGCACGCTGCGGAAGAATCGAAATAGAGGACCGCGCCGAAGGGATCGTAGGAATATTGTGCGACCAGAAGATAGGCGATGAAATGCGCCCGCGTCCAGCCGGTTGCCGAAGCATAATCATCCGCAGTGATCGCATGCTTTTTACAGGTGATCTGGGAACGGTACACAAACGTGGTATCCTGAAAGGTTATGCCGGTGTCGCCCGCCGTCACGGCAACCCAGTTGTCCGGAAGATACGCCGAAATTCCCATGGCGGTGCTGGTGATCGTCGTGTCGGCCGCGGCGCGGGAATAACAAAGCAATGCGGCGATACTGCATAGTAATAACCGTGTTATTTTCATAGTTCCTCCCATTGTGATAATCGAACCGTTACAAAGTACTTCATCGTGCACCGATGGACTGTCGGACTATCTATGATTACTTGACATTTTTCCTGTTCTGAACTTCCTTGAATTGCAGCATCCTTTCGACATTTTCCCTCTCCAGCTCCTTCATGGTCTTTCGAACCTGTTCCCGGACGGCTTCGGGTAATTTGTCAAGACCAGCCCGCCGGGCGTCGACGGCCGCCGCCGGCTCGTTGTCGCCCCCGTGCAGCGGTGCATTTGTCCCGTCTGCCGCCGTCTGCGACTGCTGAACAGCGGATGCGGAATCGATCCGCGCCTTCATCTCGCCGGGCATGGTCTGCATGATTGAATTGAATATTTCGTTGGGATCGGCGCTGCCGGCCGTTGTCTCCTGAGCCCGGGCCGCCGCAGCCGTTAACATTACCGCCAGGACCATCGATACTATCAATCGCTTCTTCATGGTTACATCCTTTTATTCGCCAATGCAGGAGAGGGCTGTTGCCCTCTCCTTTCCCGTTCTGTGCCATCGGTGCGGATCGGCAGGGACGGGGTTATTTTGCCGAACCGGAACCCGAGCTAGAACCGGTACCCGATCCGTCTTTTGCACGAACCTGGGATTGAAGCTTCTGAGCTTCCTGGATACGTTCCTGCAATTGGGTCTGCAGTTCGGTTTTCGCCTTTTCAATTTCACTCTTAACCTGGGCGGATACCTGCTCCATTGCCCTGATTGCCTCACCCAGAGCCTTGTCGGCATTTTCCTGCGCCTTTTTCTTCGCCACATCGGCATCGCCCTTGCTCATATTGCGGTACTGATTGCGTGCAGCCTCAACCGCCTGCTTCGCTTCCTGCAGTCTGTTCTGGATTTCCGGCGAAAGATTATCGAGCTTTCCGCCGATCTGCGCCTGCAGCTGGACCTTGAGGGCCTCAAGCTCGCCGGCATTTGCCATGGATTGCTCGGTTTTCGTTTGAGCTGAAACAGCAACGATGAAAGCCAGTGTCGAAATAGCAACTATGAACCGTTTCATAAGTAACTCCTTTTTTGTTTGATGTTTAACCAGTTGTCCGGACCAGGTTTTTCTTTTTTCCGCGAATAGGTAAATCAACTTCCGTGCCAGGAATCATATCTTACGGCTTTTCAGGTTATTACACATTTCTCCTTTAAGGTTGAGTGGTTGGCGGCCTGTAGGCATTTCACTACATTTTTACCGGAAATCGACGGGTATATTCAATCTTACAGTTCCAGCGCCATGAAAATCAATGCATTAATAGGGTGTAGTGAAAACACCATAGCTTTAAATTCGATAATGAAGCATTCGGAAGGAGGAAGAAGGAAGAAAATTTCACCACAGAGGGCACAGAAGGGAAGGATGAAGAAATCGGGCGCGGGGTCGGTATCGGAGAAAATATTTCGCCTCTTGCCCTCTCCCCCCCCTCATTTCCTCTTTGGAGCATCCCCCTCGAAGGGGGATGTTCGGAAGGCGAACGGCGCAAGGGTTTTTTTCGTCATGAATTATATTTTCCGACATTACGTCTTTCTTGGATCTGCTTCATGTCTTATACCATGGCCGATAGATTATCTTTCGCCAATCTCCTGTGCACAGCGGTTCTTTTCTGCCTCTGCAGCCCGAAAATCGCGCAGAAGCTTCCTCCCGCTACCGGCGGGAATGAAACCGGGCTGCGGCGGGAGATCACGCAGCCGCAAACGGCCGGCGCCGCGCACCGCCGCACAGCGAATGATGACGGGTACGAATGGGTGAGCGGAAGAAGGCGCGACGCGCTTATCCTTAAAAGGTTCCCGGATCTCAAGGTCGCCGTAGTAATTAAAGAACGGCCCCGCAACAGCCTTGATACGCTGCAGGATGAGGAAATCAGACAGGGCGTCAAGCTCGGGCTGTACGCATGGGCGAGTATTCTGCCGGATATGAATCTGCGGTTTGTCGACAGCGCTGATATCGCCGATTTTACCGTCTGTTTCGAGCAGATCCGTTACAAGTCGGCTTCCGGCGTTTCGAGTCTGGCATGGAATGGAATCTCTCCAGGCAGAATCACCATCGATATCGACGACATCGCCTTCCGCCGGCTTGATTTCGTTTCCCCGAAAATGAAATTCGAACGGGCGAAGGCGGTTTTTGATTCGGCCGCAAAGGTCTGGAGTTACTATTATCAACATGCGTCGGGGAAACAGGAATATCTTAACTTCTGTCTGAACTTTCACAATGCGAGAAACGCCATACGGGATATGGGCAAAGACCCCGAAAATGTCTGCATCAACTGGCCTTGTATCAACTGGGATGAAGTTCCTCATGTGCGGACAATCGGAAAAGGGCGTGAAGGGGATCACGATCTCGCATGGCTTGTGCAGCATGAATTCGGCCATACGCTTGGATTGTATCATGTGGATATGGATGACATCACGCATAAAAAATCATGCGCGCCGCTGTCGTGCCTTCCTTCACAACGGGCTGACGACAGGCATCCTGTTACGGCTTCCACGGAACAATTCTGGATACCAAGGGCGGGGTTCAGGCAGAAGAAACTTGACTGCATCACTGCCGTTTCCAGTCCGAGCGTGATGATCGGCAATGTATGGGGTGTCGGTGCGGAGGAGCTGCGCGGAATATTCGATCTCGATGCGGATGCGTTAAGCACCGGTGAAGCGGACGGATGCAACTGTACGGGGATAATCGATGACGGTTCGGAAGCCCACGGCTTCCGCGGCTACAATGTATCGTATCCAGAAATCCGTCCGGGATGGCTTATCGTCATGCGGAACAGAACCACCAAAGAGTATTTCTTCACGAACGACTGGCATGCCGCGCATGATAAAATGGGCTGGATTAACAATGAAAACACCCGTCCGCTCGATACGGACTGGTTTCTTGTTGACATATTGGATAACGTGGAGGCCGCACGGGTGCCCCCGGCCGCGGGGAAATGACAACCGTCGCGTGCCTCACGCCGCCTCGAACTGCAAAGAGTAAAGGTTGTAATAGATCCCCTTTGCCGCGATGAGCGTCGCATGGTCGCCCTGCTCGGCGATCGTACCCTTATCGAGCACGATGATCGAGTCGGCGCTGCGGATGGTTGACAGCCGATGAGCTATGACGAGGGAGGTGCGTCCCCTGATCAGATGGGCGATGGCGTCCTGGATGAGTTGCTCGGTTTCGGTGTCGATGTTCGACGTGGCTTCATCGAGGATGAGGATTGACGGATTGAAATAGAGCGCCCGGGCCAGGGCGAGCAATTGACGTTCTCCCGCGGAAAAGGTCGCACCCCGCTCCATGACCGGTTCGCCGGCGCCGTGCGGAAGCGAGAGGATGAACCGGTCGCAGTGGCTGAGGCGGCATGCGGTGTCGAAGGCCTCGCGGTCGAACGACGCATCGAGCGTGATGTTTTCAATAATGCTCCGCGAAAAAAGAAAAACGTCCTGCATGACCATGCCGATCGAACGCCGCAGGTGATGGAGGGGTAGTTTCCCGATCGGATTTCCGTCAATGGAAACGATTCCCTTCTGCGGGGCGTACAGACGCGTAAGCAGCCCGGTGATCGTCGTTTTCCCGGAACCGGTTTCGCCGACAATGGCGAGTGTCCGGTTTTTCGGCAAAGAAAAAGAGACACCCTTGAGCACCCACTCGCCGGGGTTGTACGCGAACCAGACATCGTCGAAACGCACGTCGCCTTCAAGTAGTGAGGCGTGTTCGTCGACGCTTCCGTCGGACGAGCGGTTTTCCACGATCGATGCGATCGGAAATTCCTTCGCCGACGGTGTCGTAAAGAGGCCGAGAATCTTTTCTCCCGCAGCGGTGGCGCTCTGCATGGTATCGAATTTTTCCGCGAGATTGCCGAGGGGTTCAAAGAAGGTCCCTATATAGGTTAAAAACATGACGACAAGGCCGTACGAAATCCTTCCCCCGGCGATCAGCCGGGCGCCAAGGCAGAGTACGGCAGCGATCGCGCACCATCGGAACATTTCAATGAGCGGCCGGAACACGCCGTAGACATACACCTGTTTCATGTTCGCCTCGAAAAGGCTCCTGTTGATTGCGGCGAACTTCCCGATCTGTTTGACTTCCTGCACGAAGATCCGGACGATCCTGATGCCCGATATGTTTTCGTTGAGAAACGCGTTAAGCGCCGCGAGTCTCGTCCGTATGGTGCGGTAGGCCTTTCTGGCCTGAAGGCGGAACGCCACCGTCATCACAATAAGAAACGGAAACGTTACGGCAACCGTCAATCCCAGAGTGACGTTCGCGGAAAACATGACGACGGCGATGCCGGAGAGAATGAGCGCATCCTGAAAGAACGTGATCAGCACCGACGAAAACATCTCGTTGAGCGCCTCAATATCGTTCGTCACACGGTTGACGAGTTTCCCGATAGGATTCGTGTCGAAAAACGACAATTCGAGCGAAAGGACGTGTGCAAAGAGGTCGCGCCGAAGGTCGCGCATGGCGTTTTGCGAAAGCCGCGTGAGCGCGATGATCTGGCCGTATGATGCGAGGAACCGCGCCGAAAAAATACACATGATCAGCAAAACGTAACGACCGATACGGTGCAGATCGCGGACGCGGAGCATGAGAATTTCGTCCACAGTGAACCGCTTGAGACCGGGTCCCGTGATGAGATACACGCCGGCGGGGTAGTGGCGCACCAGTCCCTCGGCGGCCAGGAGACGCAATTTCACCTCGATCGCGGGGGTCGTCGCCGGAGCCTCGATCAGGGTGTATCGTTCCGATCCGATGATGCCTTGCCGCGTCAGTCGTTCAAGTTCCGTTTTTGACAATATGGAAAGCCCGGATTGCGGCACGAAAAATGAGCTGTCCGTCAGGCGGATGCCGCGGGACACTTTTTTTCCCACCAGCGGGTCGATGAGGGCGCCGTTGCGCAGCCCCGTCGGCACCACCACCGTACCTTGCTTGACAATTAACTGATCGATGACGATTTTTGAAATGTAGGGTACCGACAGCGTCGCCGCGGTGATGACGACGACGAACACGAGGGAAACGGCAAGGTGTTTTTTATATCGGCAGACATACCGCAGCAACATAGAGGCCACGTCCCGATTGAACAGTTTGCCGTTGGTTGCCTCTTCTTCGTGGTACGGCGTCATTTATTGCCCCTCCCCGCATGTAACGACTGCAACGCATGAAGCCGCGCATAAAATCCTCCTCCGGCGACGAGTTCGTCGTGCGTCCCGCGTTCCGAAACGGTTCCATGATCGATCACTATGATCGAATCGCAGCCGCGAACGGTTGATATTCGGTGGGCGATGACAAGCGACGTCCTTTCCCGCAGTTCCTCCTTCACGGCGGCAAGGACTTCACGCTCGGTGCCTGCATCAATCGACGAGAGCGCATCGTCAAGAATGAGAATCGGCGGTTTGAGGATGATCGCCCGTGCGATCGAGAGACGCTGTTTCTGGCCTCCCGAGAGCGTGATACCCCGTTCACCGATGACGGTTGCGTATCCGGCCGGAAACAGCGAAATATCCCTGTCGATTGCAGCCGTGCGGCCGGCGCGCCGTAGCGACGATTCATCGAGGGTCCGTTCATCCAACCCGAAGGCGATATTGTTTTCGATGGTGTCGGAAAAGAGAAATGAATCCTGTGGAACGTACCCGATTGATTTTCTGATATACGGAAGCGGAAGGTCGTTGATGTCGATGCCGTCAATGAAAAGACTGCCGCGTTCGACGGGGAACAGGTGAAAGAGCAGGCTGACGAGCGTTGTTTTTCCGGCGCCCGGTTTTCCGATGATCCCGAGCGACCCGCCGGCGGGAATATCGAGATCGATGCCGCGGAGGACGTCGCGATCGGCGCCCGCAAAACGAAAACTGAGGTTCCGTATGACGATATGCCCCTTTACCGGCGCGGCAGGGCCTTCATGCCGCACAGGGATCACCGTTTCGGGAGCGGTTTCCCGCAGCCCCAGCAAACGTTTTGCCGATGCGATACCGCGCTGGAGCAAATTGTATACCCAGCCGAACGCCATGATCGGCCAGAGGAAAAGCTGGATGTAAAAGGTAAAGGAAACGAAACTTCCGAGTGAAAGGCTGCCGCCGATAACCTGTTTACCTCCGTAAAGGAACAGCAGGCCTATGGAGAGCGACCCGAAAAAACTGACAAGAGGGAACAAGATCCCCCACACCTTGACGAGACGGATGTTGTTATCGACATATTCGTCGCAGTGCGCCGAGAACGCCCTTACTTCAGCGCGTTCCTGCACGAATCCCTTTACCGCCCTGATGCCGGAAAAGGCTTCCTGCGCCCGGGATGATATCGTACCGAAAGATTCCTGAACAGCCGTGAATTTGGATTGTATGACGCCGCCGAACCGGATCATGAACAGGGCGATGACCGGAAGCGGAGCCACGGCGACAAGCGTCAGCTTGACGTCGATCGTCAGCATGAAAACCAGTGACATCGTGCCCATGAACAGGGCGTCGGTCGTCGCGATGAGCGCCATGCCCGTCGCCATCCTGACCGCATTGAGGTCATTGATGAACAGCGCCATGATGTCACCGGTTTTCGTCACATTGAAAAATGATGCGGGGAGGTGTATGAGGTGTTCGAACAGGTCAATACGCATTTTCATTTCGATTTTTCGCGACGGTAGAAAAAGAAACAGGCGGTAGCAGAAACGCAGCACCGTCATGGCAACGGCAAGTGCCGTGATCGAAAGGGCGCTTTTTACCACAAGTGTCGATGAAAACTCTTGTTCCCCCAGCGTGTCGAGGACCTTTTTGACAATGCGCGGAATGACGAGCTGGCACGTGTCGACCGTCATTAATAGAAGTATACCGGAAACAATGGACGGAAAGTGGCGCCTCATGTACGAAAGCATGAACCGCAGCGCCCGGCCGGTAGGGATGTTTTTCGTGGACATTGCGGTAAAAATACTTGGTCGGGTAACGATTCACCAGAAAAGGGCGAGGGAAAAAGTCGGTGCGTTGATGCGTTCAACGCTTAAATGCTTCAACACTCCAACTCATCAACCGTCGTTCAGAAGTCGTTGGTCAGTATGTCATTCGCCCGCCGGCAGATTTCACGGGCGTACTCGGTCCAGAGTCCCTGTCCCCAGTAGCGGAAACAGCTTGTCTGCGAGGTTAACAGATGGAACAATGCATTGCGGTACCGGGGATCGCCGGTCGGAATTCCCGCTTTGATCAGCTTTTCGTAGAAGAGTGAGCTCGCCTTTTCCATCGGCCCGAGCACGTTCTCATACCCGTGCACCCAGGAGAGGTTGTTGGTCCAACTGCCGCCTTCGACATTGAACCGGTTGTCTTCCTTGTGAAGTTGTTCGATCGTTTTCGCCAGTTTCTCCGGGCCGTCGCCGGGCATGAACCGGTCCCAGATGCGTTTCTGCATCAGGGGTTGCAGCACCGGCAGATCCTGTTGCCTGATGCCGAGCGAAAAGAGATATTCCAGGTATTCGCTCACATTCACCATCGGGACATCCGATCCCGACGATTCCCGGATCACCTCCATATACTTCGGCGGAAATTCATTCATCATCACGCCGCCGTTCTCCCCGTCGGCAATCTGGGTGACCAGCGGCGGGACCTGTCTCCCGGAGAGTTCCCAGCGGGCAAGCCCTTTCGCCTCGTAATACGGCTGCATCTGGGCCACCAGTTTCGTATCGCTTCCCTGAGTCTTGACAATAGCGATGATCCCCGCGGTCTCGCCTTTGGAATTCGTGCATTTGAGCAGATGCGGAAGATGTCTGCGCTGCGGGTTCATGCCGTCGGCCGGTTGTTCCACCGAATGTTCCTGGACCAATACCCACTGATACCCGCAATCAATCAGCGTTTTCACGAATTCATACGCAACGTCGGGATGGTTAGGCAACGCCATTTCCGAGGGTGAAAAGCCGCGCACGCGGCCCAGGGCTTCCCAACCGAAAATCGCCGCGAAGTGATTCTGCCAGGCTTTAACGTGCAGCAGGTAATCCTGAACGGGTGTCGACGGCGCGACCGCATGTCCCCACGGCGCTCCCAGCCATTCCACGCATCGGCGGTAGTCGTGGTTCTGCGTGATGTTTTTCAGGCTGTCGAACACGTCGTGCAACCCCATCTTGCGCAGGCCGTGCAGCAGCGTCCCGGAGTATTCCAGCATGACGCGCGGCTCCTTCCCCTCATTGACGAGCTGGGGAATGAATTCGCCCATCCGTTTGTAGCACCAGTGGAACACCGTGGCATTGTGATTGTCGCCGATGTGCTGGTTTTCCATCATGTGCTGCAGGTTGCTGATGATCTCGGCAGTCCGCAGATCGTTTCCTCCGGCCGGGATCAGGGGTTGATGCATGTGCAGGGCGATCGCGCATGCGCCGCGGATCTTTCCGAAATCAATCCTGCTGTCCGGTAAGTAAATAGTGACGGCCCGGTTTTTCCCCGTGATGTCGGCGATTTCTTTTTCCGCGCCCGAAATGTTGGGTATTCCATCGATATTTTCAGGAAATTCCGCCATAAAATCCTCCCGTTGAGATGATGAATGCATTAATGATCCCTTACGCCGGGGTGAGAGCATGCTATTTATGCCTGATAAGGTTGTAAATGTCGATAAAAAGAATCGCTCAATTCAGCTGTTTTTATATGAACAGCCGCATCGACTTCGCCGGCTCTCTGTAAAAGCTACCTCATGCAGGCGAAAACAACAGACACAATTATAACAAATCCGGGCAGTTAAAGGCAAATAGATTAAAAATATGTGACACGGTGCGGTTCCGCTTGAAATGACAGTAATCGATCGGTACCTACATGCAATATTTCGCCTTTATGGTCGTAGTATTCCCGTGAGCCATATGATTAAAACAATATTCATACTTCTGACCTTTCTTCTTCTCCCTTCCATAGCCGATGCCGCCAACGGCGTGTTTTCGACTTTTGGTGCCGAACCGGCGGAGGCGTTTTCAGACAATCAACGGGAATACTTGCCCGGCGAGATGTCGGATGACGTCTCCGACATGATTAAGCTGATCAGCGCCTTTAAATTGAAAAAAATCATACCCGGTTCCGGCAGGCTAATTCAAGGGCCACCGGTTCAGTTCACACGACCGGCAAAGGATCTCTCACCGCACAAAACGATATTAGGCCGCTTCCCTTCGGTTTTTCCGACGACGGTTCTGCGCATTTAACGGTTACTGCAATCCGAAGTTCCATTCAAGCATTTTACTGACTCGCAGTTGATTATTTACGTACCTATTTCGAGGAGGATTTATGATCATTACGAATACTTCAAACGAGGTGTTGTGGTCAATAGATGATTACATCGAATTTCTGAATGCGGTTGAAAACGGCGATATCGCCATGGTGCGACGGATGATTGAAAACGGGATGGATCCCGATATAATCGGCCCGCTCGGCTGGACGGCAATGAGAAAAGCGGCAGCAGCCAACAGGGGTGAGGTTGCACTCGAGCTGTTGAACCGGGGCGCGGCCGTCGACGCTGCCGACTATATGGGGCAGACGGCGCTCATGCTCGCCTGTGCGTACGGACACCATGATATGGTCCTTCTGCTTCTTTTTTACGGCGCCGATCCAAACCTGAAAAATCACAGCGGCCGCACGCCGCTCATGATCGCGGCAGGCAATGGTAACCGGCAGATTGTCGGCGCACTGCTCGACACGTTTCCGCAGTGCAACATGACGTTATCCGATCACAACGGCAAAACGGCCCTTGATATGGCGATTATCAACGGTCATCACCAGGTGGCAAAAATGCTCGAGGCTGCAAACGCTCTTCGAGCCGTACATGTCAATGCGTATACACCGGATGAATCCCTCTTTCTTCGGAATTAGGCGAGAAAGTCCGCATGAACGTTAGCGGAAGCTTTTTATCGACAGGTCACGGCGAAGGCTGTGACTCTTCATAAAAAGATACGAAATGGGCCTTCTCACTAGTGCCGGTGCAGAAACGCTTCGATCGACGGCCAGTAGCGGTGTGGATCAGTATATTCGATGCTGTTGTGTGAAGCCCCGTCGATGGTGACCAGTGTTTTTTCCACCTGCAGGGTGTCGTACAATTTTTTCCCCATCCGGTAGGGAACGATTTCATCGGCGGTGCCGTGAATGATGAGCACCGGCGCTTTAATCCGGTTCGCCTTGCCGATGTTGTCGTAACAGTTGCCCGATAAAAAGGTCAACCATCCCCACCCGTGCGCGCGGGCATAATCGTTACCGGTCGAAAACGGGGTAATCAGGATGACGCCCGCGAGCGGACGGTCGATTGCGCTGTTGACCGCTACGGCGGAGCCGAGAGAGCGGCCGAGAAGAAAAATGTCCTCTTCACGGAAGTCGAGCGAATCTTTGACGTAGCGGAGCGCCGTCTCCCCGTCCCGGTAAATTCCCTTCTCGCTCGGCCTTCCGTCGCTCGCCCCGTACCCCCGGTACCCCACGCCGAAAACGCCGACGCCCCTATCGCGCAGCGCGATCAGCTCCGGCAGCCGCTGGGCGATGTTTCCCCCGTTGCCGTGAAAATAGAGGAGAACTTTGTGCGATACCGTGCAGGGAAGATAAAAGCACTCGATTTTCACCCGGTCGGGGCCAATGATAAATTGCTGAGTCACCTCGTCGGGCAGATCGGAGGGATGAACCACGCCGGAGCGGTCGGGAAAAAAGGAGAGCGTATTGACAATTGGGGTGCAGAGGAAAAAGGAAAGCAGCGACACGGCAAGTACGGCACGATTAGGGAGTGACGAAACGATCCCGCACCTCACCGGGGACCGGTTTCTTTCCACTTGCCTGCAACATTCTCTTCATCCTTGAAATAATCAGCCTGCTTTCCGTGCTCGAAGACCTCATTATACTGCGAAATCATGATCTTCCCCGAATCGGGATAAACCACCACATCCATCCCGTTGAAGGTCTTGACGTCAAAGTAGGTGCACGGACAATCGGTATGATTGAAGAACTGATGCGCGCCGCTCTCCCCGGTTTCGAAGTACAGGGTCTCGCCTTGATTGACAATCTCAAACCCCCGCGAGGTGCGGAGCTTCATGGAGCCCCCGGTTACCAGCATCACCTCTTCGGCGTTGCGATGATAGTGATAGGGAAACGAGTACTGCCCGGGTGGCAGCTTCCTGATGTCGAAAACGAGCTTTTGCGCGTTCGCCTGGTTGCAGAGATTCGGCATAACGGTGAGCAGGCCGAAAGGCGGCTTGTTGAAAGGGCCCTGTGAGAACTCCAGTTGACCGGGCTTTAAAATGGTCGGCATGGTGATGACCTAGATGTTTAAGTGCAGGAACATAAGTTAAAAAGAAGCAGCAAACGGGTTGCTTCAATTATTAGTAGTCTGAGTTGAAGCAATCGTTTAAATATACAACATTTTTGAGGGTTGGAGGGTTGCCCCGGGCCTTCTGTATTCCCGCCACTTCCGCCCTGTTTGAAAATCACAAAAAAACCATTCGTACCCGACTAGACGGGAATGAAATGTCATCCATGCAGGGAATGCTGCAGGAACACGCCATTGCATGCTTTTATGGCCAACAGGCAGTCGCTCCGTTTAATCGGGGTCGGAATCGCTATTGGTATCGAAAAAGGCATTATTCATTTTTTCTTCTTGTCTTCTGTCCCCCTCCTCCAACCGCTTTCCTCCGCGGTCTCCGCGCCTCCGCGTGAGGATTTCTTCACCTCCCCAGCACCACCCGCTTTCGCATCGACACTTTACCCGTAGCAATATCGGTCGTCCTGACAAGGTAGATCCCGCGGCTGGCTGTTGCGAAAAAGGGGCCGCTGCCGCCGCCTGCCACGAATCCGCTCTGTGTGACGGCCCGCCTTACTACCCGGCCGCGCAGGTCGATCAGTTCGCAGAGAACGCTGCCCGACCGCAATGGAGCATTTACAACCGGGCGTACTGCCGTCAGGTCGGGAAGCACGGTGATTGCCGAGGAAGTGCCGAGAAAAGCGATCACCTTACTAGCGTCTATCCATCTTCCGGCAACAAGCACATGCTCGGCACCGCCCGGCGGCACGGCGGGGAAGACCACCTCCACATCGGCCGTACCCGGAATGCCGCCCGGTATGGCGGTTACCGGCGCGCCCGCCGGATCGAGCAGGGTAAGTCGCGAGTGCAGCTTTACATCCGTCGGATCGATCTTGTTGGTAAACACCGAATCCCCTTTTCTCGCCTGAATAGTGAGCACCACCGTCTGACCCGCCCGCACCTCGTTGACGGGCGTTCCGCCGGCCTTGTCGAGCACCATTACGTCGAGGGTGTAATCAATTTTACGATAGGGAATGAATCCGGCTGCGGTGGCAAACGGAAGGCCGTTCGAGCCGGTTCCCTCGATGAACATTTCAAAAAACGCGAAGTCGCCCATGGCGGGGACGGTCACCTCAAAGATGTTCGAGCCCGACTGGATTTGCTGGGCAGGCGGGACGATCTGCTGGATGTTGGTCGCGGTGATCGCTTTATAGCTGTTCCCGAAACAATCCGACGTGTCGAGCTTCGAGACGACTCCGAACATCGTTATCCTCGGATCGATGATCGAGCCGACCCGGGGAGTAACGGCAAATCCGATTTTTACCGCAGTGGCGTTAACCTGCACCGGCATGGTCGGCCTGATCGTCGCCACGTCGACCGGCCTGCCGCCGCCTTTCGGAATGGCCCCCAGGTCCGCCCGCGTGCCGTCGGGGTCTTTTACCCCCGCTGATTCCCATCCTTTGTCGATGATATAACTCTGTACCTCAGCATCGTTCCAGTCGGGAAAAAGAAATGAAGTGCTTGACGGATCAGTGGATAAGAATTGTGTCTCCACCCAGCGGACATCGGCGCTCGCCGGAAACGGCGTTATCAAGGCGCCTTCCACATAAGTACTGCCTGTAGGCGTTGGTTTCAAATAATTGTTGATGGTGGTATATGCCTCCGTCGGCGCCTGCTGCTGCGCGGCATAGACACAATTGTACATGCGGTTGGCAAAACACTTCGACATCTCGAAGGAGGTGGCGAACGTGGTGGTACTCGTGCCCCAGTACTCGTTTGGTTCGGCATAGATATTGTTGAAAATGAGGTGCTGCCCGCCCGCTTTCCAGTTCCCGAGAAATAGCACTGAATTATGCCAGAGTGTATTGTTGTAAATTGCCAGCGGGCTTAAAATGTGATCTTTGAACATAAAGGCGCCGCCCGCCTGGTTTCCCCCCTCCGACGAGGTAATGCTTTTTACCTTGGTTGCTATTGCTGCGGTCGGGTGATGGTTTTCATAGATGAGATTATACCGGATTGTTGATCCCAGATCCCACATTGATTCGAAAAACAAGCCCACGGAATTATCATGAATCCTGTTATATTCGATGAGATGATTCCCCGTTCGGGCAAACCCGGAAAAAGGGATGATATTATCCGGATCGATATCCGCCGGATTCCGGTTGGCGAAGATCCCGCCCACATTCATATCTTTAAAATTTATGCCGAAATAGGCATTTTTAATATCGCAGTCACGGACAATCACGTCGCCGGAAATCCAAAGGGTAATGGCCGCATTGCCGTGTTGCAGTGGATACCTGCCCTCCCAGATCCCATCATAACCGAACGGATAAACCCCGCCCCCATCAACCGCCAACCCTTCGATACGGACATTCGCAGCTTCGAGGATTTGAAGCGCTCCGTTACGGTCAAAGGTAATCAAAGAATCTATCAACGCTTCTGTGGCAGTAGTGGGTCCCACATTGATCGTGTCCTGAAAACGAATAGTCGGTTTACTCACTGCCCGCGGTTGTTCCGACCGAAGGATCAGCCCGTTTTTCGTGCTGTCGATCGTCACCTGCTCCTCATAGACCGCGGCGTCGGTAATGATCACCTCGTCACCCGGCCCGGCGGCATTTATCGCTGCCTGGATCGAGGTGAATTGTCCGTTACCGTCCTTTGAGACCGTGAAGGTCGCGGCGAGGAGGGAGGAAGCGATGAGCGTTACTACGGCGACAGTATTTACGACAAGACGGATCACCATGGGAGATTCCTTTTTTAACGTACCGAGAGGCACCTGCAATTACCTAATATTATAATCTAATATTGACCGGTCCGCCAGCAGTTGTTCACTGCCCCGACAGCCAACAGTGGTCATTGCCGTATCAGTCGAGAAACATCCCTGCTTTTTCCCGGGAATTACCTTCCGGGCGACAGCAGTTCAGGCAGTTTAATAATGCGGTTTGAACGTGCATCGGAACTCACGGCCCGTTTTTTCGCGATCGCACCCATATCCATCATGATTTCATACACCTCCGTCCCGTCGACATACAGAACCGATCGTTCATCAGGATCAACGCTCGCCAGGTAAATGCCGTCATTTTCAAGATCGATACGCTCTTCCCGAATAATTCCACGGTCGTACCACGTAACCGAATGGGTACCTCTTCTCAAAAGACGAATGCCCCAGTACTCTTCAACCGGGATCTCGGCGCTGCCGGTAACCGTTCCCAGGTCGATTTCCGACGAGAGTGCATATCCATAGTATGTTGAGGTGACGATAAGCAGCTTTGTCTTCAGGTACCAGTCTCCTTCCGCCCACGACAGTAAAGAAAACATGTACGCATAATCATACCTGCCGTCGCCGTTGAAATCGGAGCTGACATAGGAGGGCAGATTATGGGGGTCATACCGCTCTTCCGGATAAAGTTCATACCCGTATCTGCCGATGGGAGGCATACTGTAACCATTGACATGTTCGGCGATAAGCTCCTCAACCTCATCCGGTATCCCCACGTATGCATCAACATAGCAGCCGTCATCGCCATACCCCATGTCGTCATCCTCGGAAACCGGTACTCCGACAATCATACATCCGCTCATCATTCCCAGCGCTGCAACGCCTGTGATTACATTCCTCATCCTGTTCATACGATATCCTTTGAAACTGTTGTGACGGTAATTGAAAATTCTGCTGTATAGACGAGCTTCTTTGACAAATCCGCTCATAGGTGAATCATTAACGGTTATCGAAACAGTTGTGGACCTCGGTCATCGGATCGTGCTTATTGATACCAGTACGGCTGTCATTGTTCCGCACATGAAAGGTTATTTGAGAAATATTCTCCTCTTCACGTCAACGCCCCCTGGTCGTTGCCACACTTTATCATCCCCCGGAGGGGGATGGTCGAAAGGCGCAATGACTGAGGGGCATTGTCGGCAAGAGGTAAAGGCTTCAGCATTCGCGGTGCGGCCGCTCATCGGTAGTCCATTTCCATCCCCCCTTCCCCGATAAACTATTTTAACGGATAATTACTAACTTACGCTGTCAGCACGTAATAAAATTTTAAATTCTAACTTTTTCAATGGAAAACCAGCTTCCATGCCCAACCGATCTCCGAAATTCGACCAGCTCGAAGCAATCCTTTCCTACCGCATCATGATTCTCGACGGCGCGATGGGAACGATGATTCAGGCGGCAGGGCTCGCGGAAGCCGATTTCAGGGGGAAACGGTTTGCGGGGCATGGGACGGATCTCAAGGGGGACAATGATCTGCTGTCGATCACCCGACCGGAGATTATCGCCGGCATTCACCGCGCCTATCTTGACGCGGGCGCCGATATCACGAAAACCAACACCATCAACGCGAACGCGATCTCCCAATCCGATTACGGGCTTTCCCCGTTCGCCTATAAAATGAACCGCGAGGCCGCC
Source organism: Chitinispirillaceae bacterium (assembly GCA_016929415.1). Classification (GTDB taxonomy): domain Bacteria; phylum Fibrobacterota; class Chitinivibrionia; order Chitinivibrionales; family Chitinispirillaceae; genus JAFGNB01. The sequence continues at coordinate 45,220 of JAFGIW010000114.1, forward strand.
CGGATTGCCCGCAGGGAGACGGACGCTGCAACGAAGCGCACTCCCGACAAGCCTCGGTTCGTGGCCGGGGTGCTCGGGCCGACAAGTCGCATGCTCTCGATCTCCCCCGACGTCAATGACCCGGGGAAACGCTCCGTCACCTTCAGTGAAATGGTGGCGGTCTATACCGACGCCGCAAAGGGGCTCATCGACGGGGGGGCGGATATCATCCTCATCGAAACGGCGTTCGATGCGCTCAATTGTAAAGCAGCGCACTTCGCGCTGTCCGCGCTGTTCGATGCGGCAGGCACCACCCTTCCGTTGATGATTTCAGGTACCATTGCCGATAAAAGCGGACGCACTCTCGCCGGACAAACGCCCGCCGCTTTCGCAGCTTCGGTGATGCACGGCGGGCCGCTCTCGATCGGGCTCAACTGCGCCATGGGGGCGGGGGCGATGCATCCCTACCTGCAGGAACTCGCCCGTTTCGTTGCCTGCAGAACCAGCCTGCACCCCAACGCCGGTCTGCCCGATGCGTTCGGGAAATACAATGATACCCCTGAGACCATGGCCGCGGTGCTTGCCGGGTATGCCGGGGAAGGTCTCCTCAATATTGCCGGAGGTTGTTGCGGCACGACGCCCGCCCACATCAAGGAGATTGCCGGGGCGCTCGCCGGGCTTGCTCCGCGGGAATTGCCCGAAAAGCGGCACGTCACCTTTCTGAGCGGGCTCGAACCGCTCGTCATCGGTCCGGATTCTCTCTTTGTGAACGTCGGCGAGCGAACCAACGTCGCCGGTTCGGCGAAATTCGCGAAGCTCATCCGCGAGGACGATTACCACGCCGCGCTGCAGGTCGCCCGCAGCCAGGTGGAAAACGGAGCGCAGGTTATCGATGTCAATATGGACGACGCGATGATCGACGGCGTGGCCGCGATGCGCGCCTTCCTGCTCCTCATCGCCGCCGAACCCGATATCTGTAAAGTGCCGGTGATGATCGATTCCTCCCGCTGGGAGGTCCTCGAAGCGGGGCTGCAATGCCTGCAGGGAAAATGCATCGTCAATTCGATCAGCCTCAAGGAGGGAGAGCAGCGCTTTATCGAGTGCGCCGTAGCGATCCAGCGGTACGGCGCCGCCGTAATCGTCATGGCGTTCGACGAGCAGGGCCAGGCCGATACGCTTGAACGTAAAGTCGCCGTCTGCAGCCGGGCGTACCGGTTGCTTGCCGAAAAGGCGGGCATCGCTCCCGAAGACGTCATCTTCGATCCGAACATCTTCGCCGTCGGCACCGGGATCGACGCCCATCGCCGCTACGGCATCGATTACATCGAAGCCGTCCGCGAACTGAAGAAGCGGTTCCCCCGATGCCAGGTGAGCGGCGGGGTGAGCAACGTATCGTTCTCGTTCCGCGGCAACAACACGGTCCGTGAAGCGATCAACTCGGTGTTTCTCTACCATGCGATCGCCGCGGGAATGGACATGGGGATCGTCAACCCGGCGCAGCTTGCGGTGTACGAAGAAATCGAACCGCCGCTGAGGTCGCTTGTCGAGGACCTGCTGTTCGACCGCACCGCAGAGGCGACCGACCGCCTTCTGGCGTATGAGGGCAAAAATGCATCTCCCTCCGCAGCCGCTAAAACCTCCGATCTCGCCTGGCGTGAATTGCCGGTGGCGCAGCGATTGACTCATGCGCTCATCAAGGGCATCACGGAGTTTGTCGATGCCGACGTCGATGAGGCGCTCGCCGGGCTTGAAGATCCTGTGCGCGTGATCGAAGGGCCGCTCATGGAGGGCATGAACCGGGTCGGCGATCTCTTCGGCGGCGGAAAGATGTTCCTGCCGCAGGTGGTAAAAAGCGCCCGTGTGATGAAACAGGCGGTTGCGCTGCTCACCCCCCTCATCGAGGCGCGTAAAACGGGCGTCTCCTCCATTAAGGGCCGGATCGTCATCGCCACCGTCAAGGGGGACGTTCACGACATCGGCAAGAACATCGCGGCGATCGTGCTGCAGTGCAACGGGTGGGACGTCGTCGACCTCGGGGTAATGGTCCCTGTCCACGCCATTATTGCAAAAGCAAAGGAACTCAACGCCGGTATCATCGGCCTATCAGGGCTTATCACCCCGTCGCTCGAAGAGATGGCGCTCGTTGCAGCCGAAATGAAACGGGAAGGACTTGTGGTCCCCTTGCTTATCGGCGGCGCGACGACGTCGAAAATTCACACGGCGGTCAAGATCGCCCCGCACTACGACGGGCCGGTCGTTCATGTCAAGGACGCCTCCCGCGCTCCGGGGACCTGCTCGTCGCTCATGCACCCGCAGGTTCGGCGCCAGTTCGTCGAAACGGTGAAGCGGGAGCAGGAGGAGTTGCGGCGGCGGCAGGAGGAGATCGAACGCCGGGTGGCGATCGTTCCGCTCGAAACGGCGCGGTCAAGAAAATTTACAATCGACTGGGGGGGGTATACCCCCCCGGCACCGCGGAAAACGGGAATCTCTCGGTTTGCGGCATTTTCAATGGACACGTTGCGGAAGTACATCGACTGGACGTTTTTCTTCCACGCTTGGGGACTGCATGCGGCGTACCCGGCAGTATTGACGCATGAAACATACGGCGTCGAGGCGCAGCGGCTTTTCGACGGCGCGCAACGAATGCTCGACCGGATCACCCGCGAACGGCTCTTCACCCCCTGCGGCAGTGCGGGATTTTTTCCCGCTGCATCGTTCGATAACGACGACATTACGCTCTTCAGCGACCAGGCGAGATCGCAGCGCATCGCGACCGTCTCTTCGCTCCGTCAACAGATCGACGGCCCGGAATCGCCGCCCCTGCGCTCCCTCGCCGATTTCATCGCTCCGGCGGAGAGCCGCACCAACGACTATCTCGGTATGTTTGCGGTGACCGCGGGAAGGGAAGTTGAAGCGTCGGCCCGCTCATTCGCCGCAGCCGGAGACGACTATTCGGCGGTGCTTCTCCGCCTCCTCGCCGACCGGCTCGCCGAAGCGGCGACGGAGTATCTGCACGAACTGGTGCGCAGGGAGCTCTGGGGCTACGCCCCCGACGAGGCGTTTGAACCGGCGGATCTTTTCAAATGCAGCTACCGGGGTATCCGTCCGGCGCCCGGATACCCGGCATGCCCCGACCATACGGGAAAGCGGCTCATCTTCGATCTGCTGGATGTAAAAAAAAATCTCGGAATAGCCCTCACCGATTCCTGTGCGATGGACCCTCCCGCATCGGTCTGCGGGTACTACTTTTCCCATCCGCAATCGCACTATTTCGGCATTGGAAGGATCGGCAGCGACCAGCTCGAAGATTTTGCGCGCCGAAAAGGGATACCCCTGTATCAAGCCGAGCACTGGCTTTCGACGCTTCTCGGAATGGGGTTGCGGTAGACGTCAGGAATTCGGGACGCGCCGAACCGTCCGGAATCCCAGCACCTGGTACCACTCCAGGGGCCGTTCGTCAAACGTCCGGTTTGCCGATCGCAAATAGACCAGCTCGTTGACCCAGCTGCCGCCCCTGACCGCCGGCCGATCATCACTCGGACCGACCGGATCGATGCGCTTTGCATAGGAATATTTAGGTGTCTTGCCGTCGCAGCAGTATTCCGTGAGACTGCCCGACATGTCGTAGAGATGGTAGCGGTTGGGCGATTTCGTCGCAATCGGATGAACGCCGAAGCCCTCCTTCCCCATACCCTTATCGAAGGCGTTACCCCTCCATACGGCAAAGCTGTCAACATCAACATAGGTCGCGACCGTACGGTAGTAGAAATAGTCTTTCCCCCAGTAAAGATCGGTGAACGTTCCTCCCTTGCAGGCATACTCCCATTCCGCTTCGGTCGGCATCCGGTACCCGTTGGCCGTGTAACTGATCGACAAACCGGTAAGATCATCGGGCAGCGACCCCGGCGTGCCGTCGATGCCGCTGTAGGAAAAAACCGTATCGAGCCCTTCTGATTTGCTCCGGGCATTGCAGTAGAGCGCCGCGTCGACCCAATGGATCAGGTACGCGGGATAGTTGTCTCCCTTGCCGAAGGTGTCGCTCCAGGCCGGGGTCGTATACTGCGTATAATATTTTTTCATGAGCGTGTCGAAATCGCGCTGGGTCACCTCAACGCTGTCCATCCAGAAATCATAGGTAAACTCGACGGTGTGGACCGGCTGCTCGTTCATATCCACCCCCGATCCGAAAATGTCCGGAACCGGCTGTCCCATCTCGAAATCATGACCCTTGGAGAGTATCTTCACCATCCTCCCGCTCTTTTCCGGCGCTTCGGAGGGCTGCCACACGTTCGAAATCGACAGCGTTTCGGCGATACCTTCCATTGCATGGCCGGTCAGGCCCCTGAGCTTCTGCCGGTATCCCTTTTTGTAAACGATGAGCGTATCGATGAGGACGGCACTCGCCGCCGCATCGGCCGCGGGCGGGTCCGTTCGTGCACCGGCAAAAATGATGAAACCGTTCATTCCCGGCAGTACCTTGCCGATCGCGGCCCGGTTGTCAACGGTCACCCGCAGCAGCCGGAGGCCATCCGCCGCAGGGGTATACGGCAGACAATATTCCCGCCCGGCCGGGAGTTTGACGATCCGGGTTGAAAAAAGTTTCGCCCCATTACATGAAAAAAGTTCAACCGACATTGGTCCCTGCGCCCCGGCCCCACAGATAAACAAACCTTTTCCGTCAATATTCCGGAAATCCGGTAGAGATGTTGCGCTGCGGATGGTTTTCCCCTGCCGCGCAGATACGCAGCCGAGACAGGTGTCGAACATGAATTTACCCGATGAATCGGTATATTCGACGAGTGCGGGATACTTTTTAAGCCACACCCGCGCCTTGACGGCGGGTTCTCCTGCGCCGTTGAATACCATTCCGTTAAGGGAGATCCTCAGGTTCTGGGCGCCCGCGATTCCCGCAGCCAGAAAAACCGCGATGACCGGCCATGGTTTCATGAAACGATTCCTTTTCAACGTTGATTCAGCGGTTGTTTCAAGAATATATATTACATCGCGCCTGAATTAACATCGGAACCTGCCGGTCTCACGGCGGGGATAACGAAAAAGCCGCTTCGGTAAAGATCGAAACGGCTTTGAAAACTCATTCGCTTCTTCCGCCGGTCCGGCAAGAATTTACATTACCGAGACGACCCGCTGAAGCGAAGCCGCTCTGCCTTTGAAACGGACGATATAGAGTCCCGCGGGCAGTTTGCCCGGTAGCTTCGTTGCCTGCGACCCTGCGATCATTTCGTTCGTTACGGTGAAATCCATTACCAGACGGCCTTTGAGGTCGACCAGCGATATCGTTCCTACGGCAGGACACTGTACCATCAGGCCCCCTTTCACCGGAATCAGCCGTATCGCAGGGGCCGTTCCTTCGGCAATATCGGAAACGGAACGGTTATCCGGCTGATAGTCTACCTTGATTGTACCGCCGTACACCTCGGAACGCCATTGACCCGCCGCGATGAATGCGGCGATATTGGTACTTTCCCACGCTTCGTGAGCGGTCCTGTTTTTCGCGACATAATTTTCATAATTGGCGGAATCGGTAGGGCTCATGCCGTCGGAATAGGTTTCAGAATGGGGAATGGCGAAATCGATCCAGCACGAGAGGATCTCCATCTCAGTTTTTGTCATATTTGCGCTATTGTGACCTTCGCGAAGTTTTTTTATGAGCGGGCTCGTGTTCGAACCAGCCACGGGAAATCGGGTAAGGGGCGCCGCCATACCGGCAGTAGTAAGCCAGTCAACATATTGCCGCTGTTTCTTCGCAAGTAAAAGATACGACATATTGAAAGTCTTTCTCGCTTCAACCTCCGCCGACCACTCCTCTGCGGGCAGATCGCCTGCCCAGACCGGATTTGCGCGGAGATCGAGCCCTTTTTCATGTGATGCATCATGGCATTTGATGCAGTGCTTGTCGAGAATCGGCTGTACCATTTTCGGAAAGCTGAAGCTTTTACCTTCGATGCCGATGGGTTTCAGTAACTCTTCAGGCGTAACGGCAATCGGTGTGTTGCTTGACGGCGGAGCCGCATTTTTATCCTCATGACAGCCGAAACAGTCAAAACGTTCGCCCGGCTGGAGTGTCGACCAACTCCGCATTGAATTGATCATACAGCCGTTTGAATCGACAGTCTGAAAAAAGATGGGGACCCGTGCCGGTACAATGAAGGCTGCCGAACCGTCGGACTCAATGGGAATTTCACCTAGGACGGTTTTAGCTTCCCATGAAGAGGTAGACCGTCCAAGCGGTGTCACCGTATACCCGGCTTTGCCGGTGTTCTGGGAAAAGTCGACACGGTAATGGAGCCCGATAACGCGGAGCTTTTTAATACTTCCCTGTTTTACCCCTTTGGAACCGGCGCCGTAATACACGTTGGCTACGCTGAAACTCGCGGTATTCTTATTGTAATCACTCATCGGGGTAATTGCCGTCGGTATCGGCCTGGCATCCATGACTACCGGCTGACTCACCGACATCGCGTCATTCCATGCGACCAGTTCCCGGCTTGCGTCCGCATTCATGAAATAGATTTTAAAGATCTTTTCATCGACCGTGGAACGCCACGAGACCAGAAAATTCTGCTCGTCGAACGGCCAGGGATTCTGGAAAAGATATTGTACATTGCCCTTGGTATTGAAGAAGCTACCGCTCGGAACGTCGTGGGGAGGCGCGATAAGTTTAATGGACTTCTTGCCGTTTCGTGCAAGAACCGGATCGACGATCATCAGCTCACCCTGATACGGCGCATGGTGATCTCCGGCAATACCCATGATTTTACCGCTGCTGCCGGGGATTTCACGGCCATGATATTTCATCAAGGGAAAGTCCGACTGGTTGCCCCAATACTCGGTTTGCGCCGTTCCATCGGGATTCATGGTAAAATATCCTCCGCAGGTGGCGAGGTTGCGGTCGTTGTATTCCCACCGTGTGTAAATAACTTTTCCGTCGGACATCATCTGCGGATAAAACGTGTGGACCTGATCGTACCCTATGCGGCGGAGCCATTTTCCGTCTCTGTTGCACATGTAAAGATTACTGACAATATTGTATGCGCAGTCGATCATTCCGAAATGGCGGCACGACATGAACATGATGTCTCCCGACGGCAGGTAACACGGTTCATAATCGGATATCTTGATGCCCTCCGGATCACTGGTGATCTGCCGGGTGGTCTTAGATGCAACATCGATCTCGAAAAGATGGAATCCGCTTCCGCCGAAACTCATCTTCGAACCGCTCTGCGACCAGGCGAAAATGACCTTTTTCCCATCGAAGGAGACACACGGATCTTTGATGACCCCTTTTGCATCTTCGATGAGTACTTCAGGCGTCGGATAATAAGTATTCATGTTCAGGATGTACAAACCCGATCCGACCGCCCATTCATTGCCGCGCGCCATGCCGATACCTTCGAGGAATCCCACCAGTGGACCGCCGAAATTGAAATGTTTGGCGTAGAGCACCTTTTTCATATCGCCCATGTAAGGTTTCATCTTTACAACGCGGCGCCAGTGACAGGCGGTCAGATAATCTTCGCGCGAAGAGGTTCCGGTTATCTTCGCAGCATATTCCGCCGGAAGTGCGGCTTTGATTTTTGTAATGGCCGCAGTGTAGTCGGTACCGTCCTGCGCTTCCCAGTTTGCAATAATCGCCGCGGGAATCGAAGCAGGCATTGATTCGTCGGGCTGCTGAGCGTGAAGTACAAGCGGCATCAGCAGAACAGCCAGAACCACGCTGAAACGGGTAAGAATTGGTTGTGCCATAAGAGTCCTCCGGAAAAGTTGTCTATCAAGTCGCAGTTTTATCGGGCAATTTTTAAAGTTTTTTATCCAGGACCACAGTCGGACGGCACACTTGCAGCGGAATCGGAAAGCGAACCAAAATCAACACCACGGCTGCAACTCCCCGTGTACTATTATATTAGTTTACCGCTATTTTATAGATTGTTCATAGTATATGGTGGTTTTCCGGGAGTGAAGGGGATAATTCCGTGGAACAATTTGCGAGAAGTTTAAGGCCTGGGGCCGGGAAGAAGGGGTGTTCAGTTGAACGCCCCAACTGATTATTCTTTACTACATTAGCACCTCCGCTCGACACTGAGCGCATGGTGAATAAATGCCTCGGAGCGGGCGAATACCGAAACATAGGGCGCAGCGCGATCGAGACCGGCGGGTGTCGCCTCTGCAACGGAGATGCGTTTGACAAAGCTGTCGACTCCAAGGGGTGACGCGAATCGGGCGGCTCCGCCCGTGGGCAGCACATGGTTGGTGCCGATGAAATAATCGCCCAGGGCTACCGGGGTGTGCGGCCCGATGAAGATCGCCGCGGCATTGGCGATGCCCCGCAGGTCCTGCCGTGCGGCCCGGGTCATGATCTGAAGGTGTTCGGGGGCGATATCGTTGACAAGGGCAATACTTTCGTCGCGCGACCCCGTCACGGTGATGACGATTGCATGTGCCGGCAGCCTTTCGATGACCGGCTTCACCGGAGATAGCCGAATCTCACGCCGGACCGCATTGGCAACCTTTTGCGCGTATGCCGCGTCTTCGGTGACGCACACGGCAAACTCATCACCGCTTCCGTGTTCCGCCTGGGCGAGCAGATCGAGCGCCACCCATTCGGGACGCGCGGACCTGTCGGCCATGATGACCACCTCGCTCGGTCCTGCAACCGAATCGATATCGATGGTTCCGTAAAGGAGCCGTTTTGCCGTCTGTACATAGGCATTGCCCGGCCCGACAATCTTGTCCACCGCCGGAATGGTCTTTGTGCCGTAGGCAAGAGCGGCGATTCCCTGTGCGCCGCCGACGCGGTAGACTTCGGTGATGTTGAGAAGCTTCAGTGCAAAGGCGATCCCCGGGTCGAGTTCGTTTCGGGGCGGAGTGATCGCGACGATCTGCTCCACTCCCGCAACCCGTGCGGGAATCGCATTCATGAGCACCGTTGACGGATAAACAGTAACTCCTCCCGGAATATACAGCCCCACCCGCCGCAGCGGTACAATGAGCTGACCGAGCGTCCCCTCTGCGGTCTGCATGGTGAAACCCGTGCGGGTCTGTTTTCGATGATAGGCTTTAATGCGCTTTGCCGCGGAGTTGATCGCCCCCTTCAGCTCACGGGACACCTGTGCAGCGGCGGCATCGATCTGGACGGCACCGGCCTTGATCGTCGCCGGGCTCAGCCGGACCTTGTCGTATGTTTCGGTATATCGTAAAAGCGCCCGGTCGCCCTCCTTGCGCACTGCTTCGAGAATTGCACTTACCCTGACGGCCACTTCGGCATCGCGTTTCTGCCGTGCAGCCTGCATCTTCCTCATGAACCGCTTTCCCGCCGCGGTGCCGATCCGGATCACCGGTATCTCCCGGTCGCGTTTTGACATAGAAACTCCTTCTACTGAGAACTAATCATTAAAAATAGCTGTTGGAGAGGGGGCAGGGGGAGGGAGGAGGGAGAAAGCCGGTCCAGATGGAGAATGCCACGACCGTGGTGTTGGAGGTTTCCGGAAGGGGCGGGAATCGCCACGGCAGTATCGATTCAAGCAATGCGGCCTGTGCGGGACGGCGTTCTTCATGGTGGTTTCGACGATCCGCAGTTAAGGACATCACCCGCCGCTGTCGCCCCTGCCAATACTTACGGGAATGACGCTCCCGGAACAGCCGCGGCACCTGCGATAACCGATGACAACTGGGTGGGGATGGGGCAGGCGCAGGGGGCGGGGAGTGGCTCAATATATACCGGCGGTTCCTTTTTCATGAGTGAAAGTAACCCCTCCGCCAACTTTGCCATTTACCGTCTAGATGGTTCCGGGGCGATCGCCTCTCCCAACTCCCCCTCCTCCCCGCCCCGCCTTTCCTTCAACCCTGCAATACATCTCATCAACATCAGCCTGTCGAAAGCGGCAGCAGTCGACACCCGCTTCTTCTCCCTTTCCGGGCGTACAGTATACCGAGACTCCCGATTATTACCTGCGGGCAACCACACCGTCGGATTGAATACGAAACTCCTGCCCCGCGGCCTCTATGTTGCCCGGGTTGAAGCGGGGAATGAGTCGATACGGTGCAAAGTATTGATTGACCGATAATTGAGTATCATTATCTCACGTGATTTATTTCAACGGAGTAAATCGTTGCTCGTTCGATAGAATCCGTGAAAGCTTTTGATCCAAAGTCCAGACGAATGAATTTGACTCAATTGAAGCAAGTACTATTGCACTGTCAATTATTCCGATGCCTTTATCCAGCCATTTATGCCTGCCGGATTCATAGCCAGCTTTAATAAAGATTCCGGTTTCATCAATTTTCGGGAGAGCGTCCCAGAAATCACTGATTATCTGCCGCTCACGTTGATTTTTTGAACCTTGAAGAAGCTCTCCGAAAATAAATGATAAGCCGATGACTTCATTTCGATCAAGTAATTCATCAACCCGTTCGAAATAAGGGGTGTTCTTCTTGAAAAATTCAATCCAGAGAGAAGTGTCGAGAATAACCATCAGGAACGATTGATATCACGTACGTAGAGAGCGGAGAAGTTGTTAGAAAATTCAAGCGGTTTTTTGCCGACCTTTTCCCTGATAACTCGCAGTTTCTGGATGGATGTCCATTCTTTAAGCGCCAGAATGAGAGATTCCGTCAGATTTTTTCCTACCGCCAGTTCTTTAACTTCAGTAATCAAATCGTCAGGTATCAGTGCAGTAACTTTCATGCTATAAATATACGATATATAATCGTATCATGCAACTTATACAACCGCGGATTATAGAAGACATACGGCCGCGAGCACCACCTATAGGCTCCCTTAAGTCTTGAAATATCAGCCCGACGGGTAGATGGCAGGTCTTCATTCGAATGGAATCTCACATTCTCCCCCTGAACGGTCCTTTCCCTGATCTATATTATAAATTAGTTCACAGGTGTGCCGCGGCGTGATACAACAAGACTCTTTTCTTTACCGCCGTTACAATTTAAATTATCAGTCACATTGACCTGCCGGTCTTCCGACGAACCTGTACTGCGGTTATTGATGCACGAAGGATCCGGCAGGCGGTGCGTGTTTCTTATTAGAAGGAGCCCTTGGTGAATCTCGGTCTGGACATGTCATTGAAACTGCAGCAGAAGCTGTCGTTTCAGATGATCCAGTCGCTCAAGCTGCTGCAGATTAATACCCTGCAGCTCGAGCAGCTGCTTAAGACCGAACTTGAGATGAATCCGGTGCTCGAAGCAAGCGACGAAATCGAGGCGGAAACCGAAGAGGCGCCCGAACCGGAGCAGGAACAGCAGGAAGACCCGAAAGATGAAGTCGATGAAGACCTGAAGGCCTCCGAAGATGATATCGACTGGGAAGAGTATCTGGAGGAGGGCTTCGACCTCGGCTACTCCTACAATGAGGAGCGCGATCCCAATGAGGAACGGTACGAACCCGCCACCGTGTATCAGGAGATGCTCGAAGAGCATTTGACAAAGCAGCTTGCCGAGAAGAAGATCCCCGAAAAACTGCTCCTGATGATACGGTTTCTCATCGGCAGCCTTGATGCCGACGGTTACCTTAGGATTGACATTCAAGCAATCGCCGATTTCACGCAGGTATCGGTTTATGATGTCGAAGAGGCGCTCCATATCGTGCAGACGATGGACCCTCCCGGAGTCGGTTCGCGTAATCTACGCGAGTGCATGATGCTGCAACTGCGGGCGCGCGGGCAGCATGAGGGTCTGGCGATGCGCATCATCGATGAGACATGGGACCTTTTCGAGCGGATGAAAATACCGGAGCTCTCCCGCAAATACGGCGTCGAGCCGCGGCAGATCCAGGAGGCGATCGAGGTGCTCAAGACACTCAATCCCAAACCGGGAGCACAGTATGCCGCCGATAAGTCCTCAACGATCATTCCCGATCTTATCGTTGAGAAAATCGACGGTAAATATATCGTGATGCTCAACGACCGCTCAATCCCCTCTCTCCATATCAGTAACGCCTATGCAAAGCTTCTTAAAAAGGGGAGTTCGGCAAAGGGGGACGTGAAAAAATACATCCGTGAGAAATTCAACGGCGCCACCTGGCTGATCCGTTCAATCGAACAGCGCAAGAACACCATGCTGCGGGTGATGTATGCGATTATTGAACGTCAACAGGACTTTTTCGAGAAGGGGCCGCCGAACATCAATCCGCTCAAATTGCAGGACATCGCCGACATGATCGACATGCACATATCGACGGTGAGCAGGGTGACGAGCAATAAATACGTGCAGACGCGGCACGGTATTTTCGAGCTTAAATACTTCTTTACCGAGGCCATAAGCCAGCAAACCGGTTCCGGGGCCGCCGACGTTTCAACGGAACGGATTAAAAACCGGATCAAAGAGATGATCGAGCACGAAAACACGTCGGAACCTCTCTCCGATCAGAAAATAGCCGAACAGCTTAAAAAGGAAGGGATGGCCGTGGCGCGGCGGACCGTCGCCAAATATCGCGAACACCTCAAACTGCTTCCCGCCCGTTTACGTTTGAAATACGTGTGACGCCCCGGCCGGCCGCGTATCCTGACCTCCCGCCGGCGTGAAACAAATACTCCTGCACCGCCGCCGCTATTTCTTTGTCCCCCAGAAATTACCGAGCACCTGCAGGTCGAGAACATTGATCACCTGGGGATCAGACCCGGTGGCGCCGACCTGAAGGTTTGCCGCTCCCGACCAGCCGGAATCGCTTTCACGCTGTCCCCAGTGAATGCCGAGCTGCTGCAGGTCGAGAACATCAACAATGCCGTCGGCGGTGATATCGCCGCGGACAATACCGTTTGAATAAAAAAGCGCGCCGGTGCCGTCTGAATAGACAAGTTTCGGCAGATCGCCCGCGCTCCCGAAGGACGAGGAGAGAGAAAGCCCCCCGGACCCTGATAACGGTTTCCCGCCTGCCGTGCATTTACCCAGGGATCGGACCGTGTCGGTTGCCGTCAAGGTAAACGTCTCGACATTACCCGCGCCGTTGCCGATGAGAAGTTCGTTGCGGCCGTCACCGGTGACGTCAAGCGCCGCAACGGCGGCATCGTCGCCGACATCCAGCAGTTGACCGTCCGCAAGGCGGACCGGCAGCGTCGTGAGGGATCCTCCTGGTGCGGTGAAGACGTGGTTTACCGTACCGTCGCTGTAACCGATATAATAACCGGCTTTACCGTTATCGCCATGCGGCACAAGGTCGATTCCGGTGCATCCGGCATCAGTCGAAAAGAGAATCGAGTCTCTGCCGAAGGAAAGGCCCCCGTCGCCGAAGTTGATACTGACCGTACCGTCACTATTGACCGTCAGGATGTCGGTAACCCCGTCCCCGTTCCAGTCGACGCAGCGAAGCGTAGTGCGTCCGCCGTCGGCAGAAAGAACGGCGACCGGCGGTTCGAAGGCGCTGCCGCTTCTTTTACAAAAGCGCACGACCCCGTCGTCGCCCGCGTAGACGATATCGTTCGCGCCGTCATTGTCCAGATCGTCCTCCACGACCGAAACCAGCGACCCGGCAATGAGCGCCGACGCCTCTGTTTTCAGCGAGTCGTTTGCTGAAAAACCGACCGCAACACGCGGCCGCTGGGAAACAGTGACGGTATCGACGGCGTCGGGCTTGACCGTGCAGAAATAGTATTCCGTCCTGAAAGCGCTGTCGGCCACCGACACTAGACAGGGACCCGCAGGCACGCTGTCGATCTTCCCGGCGCCGGTTCGTGCCGGCGTACCGATCCAGCCCGCGGTTGCGTAAAGGGCTACTGATGCGCTTGGCGGGGCCCCGGCAATCTCGATTGCGCCGACCGACAGTTCACGCACCCTGATCGAGATGACCGAGTCAACGGGAATCAGGTTGTCGTCGGCAATTATCGTCACTGAAAAGGTGCCGGTATCCGTCTGAGGGGAACAGGTAATGGTGGCGATACCGCTTCCCGACGTGGAGGAAAAGGTGGCGAACGACGGGAGGCTTTCAACACGGATATCGGGTATGGTCCCGTCGATGTCGGTTGCGGAAACGGTGATCACCGATACGCCCCCCAGCACGATGTCGAGATTGCCGCTCACGGCGATGCGCGGCAGATCATTAACCGCAATGACGGTAATGGTAAAACCCGCCTCGGCGCTGGAATCGATGCCTCCGTCTGCGGTACCGCCATCATCGTTCAGCCGTACGGTAACTGCCGCGCTGCCGTTGGCATCGGGCGCCGGGGTGAAGGTGAGCGTTCCCTGGCTGTCAAGTGCCGGGGGTGATGAAAAAAGGGCGCTGTCGGTCGTTTCAGCGGAAAACGAAAGGGACTGCCCGTTTTCATTATCACCGGCGCTGATTCCCGCTGCCCAGTTGACAAGCGCTTGCGGCCCGGCATCTTCATACACGCTGACGTTCTGCCCTGCGGTGAATACCGGCGCGTCGTTGACCGGATCGACGGTAATGGTAAATGGAGCGGCGGTGTAGGTGGCGACGCCGCCGCCTGAGGTTCCTCCGTCATCGGTCAGGACCGCGGTCACCGAAGATGTGCCGTAGCGGTTGGCGGCAGGGGTAAATTTGAGCGTACCATCCAGGTCGAACGCGGGCTTACCCGAAAAAAGCGACTCGTCAGTCACCGTCACGGAAACTGACACTGATTGCCCGCTCTCATCGGGCGCCCCCGCGGTGATCGACGCCCATCCCTGCAGCGTCTGCGGACCCGCGTCTTCCAAGATGGAAACAGCGGCACCCGGAGAGAAGGTCGGTGCATCGTTGACGGCGAAAACAGTAATGGTAAAACCCGCCTCGGCGCTTGAATCAATGCCGCCGTCGTCGGTACCGCCGTCGTCGTGCAGGCGGACGTTGATTGTCGCAATCCCTGAAGCATTCGATGCGGTTGTATAGGTCAGGTCGCCGTTTTCCGCGATGGCGGGAAGTACCGAAAAGAGGGACGTCTGGGCGGTGGTCAGAACAAAGGAAAGCGTCTGTCCCGACTCGTTCGGCCCTGCGCTGATCGACTTCGCCCATGAGACGACGGTCTGCGGCCCCTGATCCTCATCGACCGTCACGTTTCCTCCGGCGACAAAGCTGGGTGTATCGTTGACCGGCGTCACGGTGATCGTCACGGTGAATGCAGCGCTCGACGTAAACCCGTCGCTCGCCGTAACCGGTATAAAAAGGGAGCCGTTGTAATCCGGGTCGGGGACGACCGTGTCACCGACGACCGTATAATTCGTTCCGGCACTGATTGAAATGAGGAACGGACCGGAATCGTCGGAATCGGTAATATCGAGATCGCTGTTCAGAATGGGCCGTTTTTCGTCCTCAAGCATGGAAATCGGGTTCTGGCGATTGATGACCGGTGCGTTATTGGCCGCTCTGATGGTAACCGACAGTATGTACCGGTCGCTGGAAAAGGTCCCGTCATTGACCGAAACCGGAACCGACAGCGTACCGACAAAATTGGCGGCGGGGGTAACGGTGGTTCCGTTAACCGAATAGCTGCTGCCGCCGGATACCGCAAGTGTAAAGGGACCTCCGGGCGTTTCGGTATCGACAATGTCGAGAAGGTCTACGGTAAGGGTAACACTCCCGTTGCGCATGACGCCGACCGAGTCCTGGCCGATGATGACCGGAGGAAGGTTCTGTAAAGCAATATGGGCGTTGAGGCGGCCGTAACCGTACTCGTTATTCTTACTATTTGTATAGGTAACGCCCCCTATCTTTTCGCAGGAGGAACGCATTACTTCAAGGACCTTGTTCCGGGAGAGGTGCGGGTTGCGGGAGAGGATCAACGCCGCGACTCCCGAAGCCGCCGGGCAGGCGGAGGAGGTGCCGCTGAAATGGGGGTAGTAGTCGTCGTCCGAGTATCCGTCCGCTCCCGTAAGATCGGTGGTTGCTATGCCGTTCCACCCGCCGCCGCTGGGTGCGAGGAAATCGACGGTCTTTCCCGTCCCGGCAACGTCGTACTGACTGTAGCCGCTGCGGAAATCCTGATCGGTTGACGCGCCGACGGCGATCGCGCTGTCGGATGATGCAGGAAAGACAATGGCAGAGTTGGAGGTGTCGATGCCGCTTCCGACATAAACTTCGTCGACAAGTGAACCGATTGAAGAATAGAAACGCACTGTAAAGGAATCGTTGTCCTCTTCGGTGGACAGGGAATACTCGAAAGAAAGCCTCTGGCCGGCAGAAAACGTCATCAGCGGCATGCGCAATTCGGTCCATTGATCGGCCGAGATGTCGCCTGACTGGAAAGCCGCCGCATCGCCGAATCCGCCATTGTAAATCGTCGTCGTGGGAAACCAGCCGGGAACGGACTGATCGGGGGTTGCCGGGTTGTTTCCACCCGATGTCGACCATCCGGCGGGAAGCGTTCCTCCGGAAAAGGTCTCGGTAAAAAGAACGCTGTCGCCGTCGCTGCCGTAGAGGGCGACATTGTCAATGGCCACCCTGTCGTCCGCCGAATCGATCGAACCGTTTTTTTTGTAGACAAACGCGACATACCGCTGCGCAGCGCCGCTGAATCGGATATACGTGCCGGTAAATGTCGAGGCGGCATTTCCCGAAGAACAGAAAACAGGGCATCCCTTTCCGCCCCGTCCGAGCGTCGAGGCGTTTCCGATCGCCGTAGCGATGTAATCGCTTAAGCCGGTATGCCAGCTCGCGTTCAGCACGTCGGCGCCGTGTTCATACGCCCAGGTAATTGCATTGCCGATAACCAGATAGGAAGCGAAGTCACGCCCCTCGGATATTTTGATCGGCAGTATTTTAGACCCCGCCGCGACACCGGCAACGCCGATCCCGTTATTGCCGATGGCTGCGGCGACACCGGCAACGGCGGTACCATGCATGTCCACGGAATCACTGGGAGTCGGATCATCATCGTTATCATGAAAGTCCCATCCGCCGGATTTGATGGCAAGGTCGGCGTGGCCCGTATCGACGCCGTCATCAATGACGGCGATCGAAATGGCGGAATCGCCCATCCGCTGGATGTCCCATGCCGCCGCCACGTCCATATGGGCGCCGGAATCGGCGCCGTTCCACCCGGTATTGTTGAGGTGCCATTGACTGCCGAACAGGGGGTCGTTGGGGGTGAAGTTTTTTTCAACCCGGGAGAGCATCTCCGGCTCGGCCCATTCCACACCGGCAACTCCTTCGAGCAGGCGGCAGCGCATGAGCGTGTTGTTTTCCTTGAGATTGTTGCATCGGAGAATGTAGACTGAAGGCATCGATTGCCTTTCCGGCGTGGCATCGAGCAGGGACGCAACCGCATTCCGCACCGTTTCATCGGCGCCGGCGGTAAACTTCACTGCAACACGGTCGGTGAGAATTACCTCTTTTCCCGATGCCGGCTCGTAATAGACCGGCATGGCGGCTGCGATCGAGGGATCTTTTTCAAGTTCGCCGCGAAGAGCACCGACGGTCGCGTCATACCCCTTTTTCCGTACCTCATCGACGGTCGCCTGGTCGAAGGTCATTATTGCCATCGGTTTTTTCCCGCGCCGGATCTGGCGCAGCCGCACGTCCTTGAAGCGGGTGCTCTTTTTCAGCGCCGATGTCGGTGGGGGTCCGTTCTCACGGGAGGCAAGCGCGATCCGGTCTTTCATCCGCAGCAGCGGTATAGGTTTGCCCTGATAGCGGTAGTAAAAGCCGTTGTCATCGAGAAGCGACGCATGCGGCCGCAGGGAGCGATCCGTTCCATACGCCCGGATGATGGTCGGTTTCATTACTGAAGCGGACTGCACCGTCCGGGCTGCACCGGAGTCGGCCGATGGATCGCCGCGGGCGGGTGTCATCACCAGAAGAACGAGAATGATGAAAATAACCGATCGTCGATAATTCATGCTCTGGTCTCCCTTGAATTGGGTAACAACCTATCTCTGCGGAATATCATGGCACACCGATCGTCTTTGAAAGGCGGACGCTGCCGAGCCGAAGCGTGCAGACGAAGGCGCCGGATGGCGTTTCGATGCCGGGGGCGGCAATGGAGATGCGGTGATCACCGGCGCCGTCGAGTGTGATGCGGCGCTCCGCGATCAGCCTGCCGTTTAACGAATGGATGAAGATGGACATCGCCTGACTTGAGGGAAATCCGCTGTGCGGTACGGAAAAATATGCCCTCGATGTTTGATAATTGACAATTACTTCCCGTTGGCGGAACGAAGGGGCGCCCGCAGGCGGTCTGACTCCCACGAATGAAATTGAATAGGTTCCCGGAGTGTAGGAGGAAACGGGTTCCGGGGCGCCGTCGAACCGGACCGTCAGGCCCTGCGAAATGGTGATCTGTGCTGAATCCTCGGAGCGCATTTTCGACTGCAGATACAGCACCCCGATAAGGCCGTCGCCCGATACGCTTTTCGCCGCATCTTCGCCCTGTATGGTACAGCTGAATTCGACGGTGTCGAGCGCGCGAGGATTGGCCTGAAGTTGATAGATCCCGATAAGCGCGCCCCCGTTTTTCGCGAGAATGTTTTTTTCCCCCAGCATGCCGAAATCCTCCTGCGCGCCGACAAAGGAAAAACGGCTGGTATCGAAGGCGACTTTGAACTGATAACTAAACAGGTTGTCGGCGCCGGTGATCCGTAACGGCACAATGAGCGTCGTTTTCGCGGTATCCTGCGTCGAGATGGCGCTCTGGATCCCTGAAGCGGTATCCATGTCAACCACCATGGTCTGTGCACGGGAATGCGCGGCCAGAAGAAAAACGCAGAGAAAAAACGTCACGGCCTTTTCAGTCATTCATGGCTCCTTTTTTGTGCAGTAGTGGGGCTGGTGTATGGTTTTCAGGGGATTTCCGCAAAGATGCTCTTGCCATCCGGGTCGACGAGACGTGCTTCGGTCACCACGATTCGCGGATCGCCCGCCGCTTTGGCTGAAAACGAAAGATAGCCCAGTATCCCGCTTCCGCTCACACATGCCGACGGATCTTTTCCCGACTGCGCGGCGGCAATTTCAACCACGCCGCTGTCGTTGTCCGGAATCGACAGGAAAGCGGCGAGTTTCCCCTGCCGTGACTCGATAAAAACAGGAGTCAACGGAGAGAGCCTTACGGATCCTCCATCGAAGGTCATGACTTCAGGAGCAAAAGCGATCTTTACCGAATAGCTGTGAAGGGCTTCAACATGGTCGGCAACCACACCGATCAACAGTTTTTCGCCCGCAATGACCGATCGGGAAACCGGTGAGATCCCGGGAGTTTCCGGATTTCCGTCGAGGGCGACCTGCGCGGATTGGGCCCGCGTTCCAATGACGACGAAGCAGATCGGCATTATGCCGTAAACAAAGCGATTAAACAGACCGATAGACCGCATCATATATTATAGTGTTTCTCCAATTACACTGCCGTGCACCGCCTGCGCGGTTGCCCAATCTCATGTAAACGGGGAATCGGGCAGCCTTCTGAAGACCGATGTCAAAAGTAGGGACCTGATAGACCTCTCCGTGCGGCCATGTTACTCCTGCATTTCCCAGTTTTTGGCCGCCCGGCTGATGTCGTTGATATCGATGACCTCCCCGCCGCCCGATGCCGAAAGCCTGAGGTTGCAGGCCGGGTTCCATCCTTCGTCTTTCTCGCTCAGTTCCCATGCTTTTGAGATCTTCGAGATGTCGGCAATGTTGACCGTTCCGTCTCCGGTGACGTCGCCAAGCAGTCGAAGTTGATAGACCGACACTGTTCCTTCACTGAGCACCGCCAGCCGCGGGGCGCTCTGCGACAGCATGAGCAGGGCGGCTGAGGAACCGTTCCGGGGGATACGTTGACCTCCGGCATTGAAGTCTTCCCCTGCCGGAAGCTCATGCAGGGTGCTGTCGCCGCTGGAGGAGAAAAACTGCAGATGATCGCCCGCAGCCGCGATCAGATCGCTGCGGCCGTCACCGTCAAAGTCCCAGAGAAGCGGGTTCCCGTCGAGCGTTTCAGCCGCTTCGCCGGTGACGGCAACGGGCGTATCAAAGGCCGGCGCCTCGTCGTCGTCGTTGTTGAAGTACAGGTATGCCCCTTTGCCGCCCGAAACGACGAGCAAGTCTTTGCGCAGGTCGGCGTTGAGATCCGCAACCGCCGGGAAGAGCGTTTCGCCGGGACAGTTCAGAATCTCATCGTCGGGAACCAGGTCTTCGTTGTCAAACCGGGCGACGTGGATTGCACCTCCCTTGAGCGACAGGAGGCACTCGTATGCACCGTCGTTGTTCCAGTCGCAATAGGTGTGCGCCACGATGGAATCGAGGGTGGAGGGCACATTGATGGAAATGGCGGGAACGCGGTAGCGCAGCCCCTTCTCGCCGTCGCTGCCCGGAAAGATACGGAGCGTCGTGCCGTCGGCAACGGAAAGGTCCTGTATGCCGTCGGCGTCAAAATCGACAAAGGCGATCGATCCGGCAAGGTCGACGTCGTCGGCCGTTCCCATTTGAGCCGTTTCAGGCGGGGACACCATGAGCGGTATGATGGTTTTCAGTTTGACCGAAAGCGTGCAGGCGGCATCGGCCGTGACGGCGCCGGTAAAAATTGACGACCGGTAACCCGGGGTCTGGGCCCTGAACCAGTAGGTTCCCGGGACATGGGTAAAGGTGGCGGAGCCGGTCCCCAGGAACGTTCCGGTGGCGCCGGATGCCGGGCAGATGAAGAGCAACGCGTCGGAAGGCTCGGCGACGATATGGATCGAGCCCGCTTTATCAACCGCTATCGTGACGGTTTCCGTATCGGCAAGGAAACCGTCGCTTGCGTAGAAAGTGACGACATATGAACCGCTGGAATAACTGGCGTTCCACTCGAACGTCCCGCTGCCGCTGTCATCCAAGGTAAAGGTGTAGCCGGGAAGCGCGCACGAAACCGAAAGCTCCGGAATGATATCGTTGTCCGGATCGGTAGCGCCGACCGAGAAACGGATGGTGCTTCCGTAGGTGATGTTTTTATCGCTCACCGGATTAATAACCGGCGGGCAGTTTTGGTCGCGCACCGTGACCAGCACCGTCAATGTATCGCTGAAGGTGCCGTCGGTAGCTGTTGCCGAAAGAAGGTGATTTCCATGCATGGCGCATCCCGGTCGCCAGGCAATGACGGCGCTTCCGTTATTATTATCGATAAATGTCGCTTCCTCGGGCAAAGAAAGCGGTTGCAGCGTGGGAATGGTGCCGTCGGGATCGTCGGCCGCAATGACAAGGTTGAGCAACTGGTTTTCATCAATGATGGTATCCAAACAGGTCCGGAAGACGGGGCCGGTAAAATTGTTATCGCTAACCGTGATGGTAACGGTGGTGTCGATGCGAACAGCGGCATCGACCGCGTCAACGGCAACGATGGTTGGCGTAAATGTCCCGATGCTCGTGGGTGTCCAGGAGAAAACGGCATTTCCGTCGCCGTCGGCGGTGAACTGCGCGCCGCTCGGCAAATCGTTCGCTTCGAGCGTAGGCACGGTGCCGTCGCTATCGGACGCATGAACGGTGATGGAAACGGACAGGTTGACTCCAGTGGACAGTTCAACCTCCGAAAGCGTCATCCGAGGTTCGAAGCAGTTGACGTCGGTGATACGGATCAGTATGGTGTCCCGCACGGCCGTGTGGTCGTCGGCCGCTTCGAAGACAACGATATAATACCCGTTGTCGTCGCAATCGGGTGTCCATTCAAGGGTCGCCGTGCCGTCGCCGTTGTCGCTGAAGGCCGAACCTGAAGGGATGGAGATGGCCTTGATTTTAGGAACATCACCATCGCAGTCTTCAGTTCTGACCGTCAGCGTCAGTTGCTGATTTTCCGGCGCCGCGGTGTCGTTGGTCGATAAGAATTCAGGGGCAAAATTGGAGTCGCGGACGGTAAGGGCAAGCGTTGCCTGCACCGAATCGATGCCGTCGGAAGCCTTAAAAACGACGCTGTAAACCCCATGACCGCTGCAGCCGATATCCCACGAAAACAGTCCGGCACCATTGCCGCTGTCGGTAAAGGTCGCACTTCCGGGCAATCCCGATGCGGTGATGGCGGGGATGGTACCGTCAGAGTCAGTCGCCGTAACGTGAATAAAAAGTAACGAACCTTCGTCGACGGCGGTGTCTGAAATGACACTTATGCTCAGCCGGTTGCCGTAGACAGGAATAACCCATGGTTTTGTTTCCGGACTCAGGACATTGGGTGACCGTCCGATAAGATTATAATTATCCGTGGCAACGATGTAAAAATCTATTCCCGGTGAAAGAACGGAACCGGCCGGAATTACCGCGCCGTAGGTATTTCCCGACTGAATCGTCATTGGGATTTCCGTGTAAGCTCCACCACTTCCCGTTATACGATAAAAAAGACGGACATTTGTAATCGTACCCTCATCCGTCACATTGGCGGTGATGGTGATGGCCGTATTATCAGGTTGATTGTTGCCAATTAACGCCTGAGTTGCGGAGGTCAGAGTTACAACGGGCGGTTTGTTGGATTCGTCCCAGACGGTCGTATCACGGGAGGTTTTATTGTTCAGTGTTACCGAGACAACCACCGTGTGGGTATCGCCATTGAATATCGTATCGGGAGTCTCGTAGCAGAGAATATATCGTGCTTCCACATCGCGTTTGATCTTATCATAAATTTCCGCCAGTTCGGCGGCTGTAGGTGCGGTTACGAAATAACCTCCGGTGCTGTCGGCGAGTTCTCTAAGTGGGCTTGTGGATGCCGAACCGATGCCAATACTGTATATAGTAACATCGTTGTTGCGGGCGAACCTGATGACGCTGTCGAGAGGCGGGCTGCTGGCGCCCTGGCCGTCGGAAAAAACGATAACCGAACGCGGATTGGTCTCCTGAACAAGCTGGGCGATGCCGAGATTCGTGCCGGCCAGAATGTCCGTACCGCCGGTTCCGATAAGACCGCTTACAGCCGAATTGAGCGCGGCTTTATCGCTTGTCATTCCCTGGACCAGGCTTGCCGTTGATTCGAAGGCGACTATGGCGCATCGATCAAGAGGGTTCATCGAGTTGATATACGTCTGCGCCGCCGCGATCGCCTGCGCCATGGGTGTGCCGCTCATGGAGCCGCTTTTATCGATCACCAGACAGACGGATGTCCCACCCCTTTCGGTTACCGTAGAAAGATGAAACGGCAGCGATGTTCCATCTTCGCGTAATGTGAAGAAACTCGAATCGAGTCCGGTAATACTTCTTCCCGCCGTATCGGTAACCGATGCGGTTATACAAATATCCGGATGCCCTGAAATATCTATTCCGGAAATTGATAGGTGTGGTCTGGCATTCGGGTCGACCACAAAATTAGCCCTGATTGTAGCCTTGCCATTCACTACTTGCACGGATGTCAAAGGGTTTGATGCGTTGCCCAAAGTTGCGTTTCCCTGTACTACCGTCCACGAGGTGAACATGTAACCGCCATTGGGGGTTGCCGTGACGGAAGTGTCGTTTCCGGTAAGTATGAATACCGTATCCGATGGAAAAGTGACGCCATTGGTGCTATTAATGATTAACGTATCTACTGGATGCATGAGAAAAACGGCTCTGACGGTTGCATCACCACTGTTGACGGTAACAGTGGTCGATGAGGAGGAAGGACTGGAAATCGTTGCGTTTCCGCTTACTAGTTCCCAATGGTCGAAATAGGATACGGATGAAGTCGTTGTCGCGGAAATCGATCTCGAAGCGCCGGCGAGCAGAGCGACGTCTCCCGAAGGGGTTGTCGTTCCGAATCCGCTGTGCTCGACGGTCAGCGTAGAGGCGGTTCCATACCGTATGGTGAAATTGTTGGTGTAATACGAAGAGGAAGATGGTCGCACACCGAAATAGTGTTTTTCATTTGCCGCAGATGCGGTGAACATAAACGTTAAAGTGCCTGAACCTGAGGTATAGTTTAAATAACTGGTGAATGTAGAATCGACACCGTAATCGAAGATGTATTTTGAGGAAGCTTCCACATCCTCTACTACAATTGCATAACTCCCCGCCGAAGGAGCGGTAAAACGGAATGCGACACCGGGCATTGTTCCGGGTGTCGCTCCGGTGTAATAATGAGTAGTAAAGTTGTACGTAACATCCGTGGCCGTAACCGGATAAATCGAGCCTTGGGAAAAATTGGCGCGTATTGTTGCATTGCTGGTGAGCGTGACGGTTGTGGAATAGGCTGCCGGATCGGCAAAGGTGGCATTGCCGCTTGTTACCGTCCAGTTATTGAAGCGGTATCCGATAGCCGGTGATGCTGAAATTGATCGGGGAGCATCCGGGGCAACACTAATCGCTCCGGAGGGTGAAGTGGCGCCATTGCCGTCGTTTTCGACCGTAAGAGTGACGGGTGATCCGTATCGTATGGTGAAATCGTCGGTGTAAAACGAAGTAGAGGACGTCCGTACGCCGAAATAGTGCGTTTCGTTTGCCGCGGATGCGGTGAATACGATCGTAATCGAACCGTAACCGTAAGTATAC
>JAFGIW010000115.1 GCA_016929415.1 Chitinispirillaceae bacterium
CCGCTTTCGCAGTGGCGTATTTACCGGCATCTGCAGCAGCAGCGCAAAGGAGTCTGCAAAGCAGCGTTTTAATCGCTCAATTTAGGTTAAAGGAACCGCAACGTAATCACGGCCGCGTCTCCGTATGACGGCGCACGGCCGGTCGAGGGCTGCATGAATTACCGTGTGGTAATTATTATCTGCAAATTATGTATCCTCCTTCTTGCGGGGCTTGCATACCGTGATGCGTGGTGTGAGGACGGCGCTCCCGGCGGATTGCTGCGTGAACGGCAGTTAATCACCCCGCCGGTAGTGCCGCCACCTAAAGTCAAGGATGCCCTCCGCGCAACGCCCCCGCCCCCGCCCCGCAGCGACCAAGCGCTTTTCAACTGCGCCCATTGCAGCCCGCTGCGGCGACGATGGTACGCTGATGTCACTCAACTGAAACAGTCCGCCTGGCAGTGCGGCTTCGACTACCTCTCGGTGCGTTTTACCCGGCATTTTGCCGACGATTCGCTCAAAGGCCGTCTGATGGTGTTCGCGCACTCCCTCGCGGATGACTCGCTGTACGTCGATTCGGCGGTCACTGCATTCCAATCACCCTCGACGGCCGAAGCAATCGTTACCGTCTACCATCGTCCGCGGCAGCCGGCGCAACTGCCGCCGCCCTCGCTGTTTCCCCTCCCTGATGATGACGGACGGAAAATTGATGCCGTCGTACGGCGCGCGAGCACGTTTCAATCCACCTGCGCGGTCAACGATGCCGGAACGAAGAGCGGCTGGCAGTTCACCCTTGACGGCGCCGCTTTCTCTATTGAAAAGGGCCGCCTAAAAACCGGGGCGGCCCCTGCGGCCATGAAGGGGGATGTTGCCGGAACCATCGAATACCGGCTCGAAACCTGGGGCGCAACACCCCTGCATCCGAGCGCGTCCCGCATCGACCATGCAGCACCGCCTGATATACGCCGCTTCGTTGTCAATGATTCGGTTTCCGTCTGCAGGGTGCGCATCGAAGCCGTAAGCAGGTACGGCCTGCGGCGGTGCATCGTTTTCTGCGGGATGCGTTCCGATACGGTTGACTTTTCTGGAGAAAAGCATCGCGATAAAACCATTACCTTCAACGCGCGGCCCGATGATTCGCTCCTGCGCATCCGCGTCGAGGACGTTTACGGGAATACCGCGGAAGGCCGTCACCCCGTCTTCACTGCGCAGCGCAGGGAACGGGCGAAAAAAGACGAGCTGCGCACCGTCGAAATGTTGACAAAAGAACTGGCGACGGGCAGCCCCGTCGCCGCCGCCGCCTATCTGATAAGCCGCTTTACCGGCAACCCGTTGAGCTGGCTTGCACGGGAGGTGTTAACCAGGCAGGCGAAGGAGGTCATTACCGCCACGACCGATTTTTACCAGGACCGGCCGTCGACAGTGCTGACGTTTCCACTCGCCGGAGCCATCCACGATGGTCTCTTCACCCACGCCTCCGGAACCTATCGCACCCGCTTCTTTGCCGATCGGGTTTCGCTCAACGGCACGCAGATCGCCGCGCTCGGAAATCCGACGCTCCGCCGGATCGACGGGGTGCAGGAATGTTGCGGCTTCAACCTCACGGCACCGCTTTTCGCAGGGAAATACCCCGCTTCATGGTCGATCGACACGTCGGATGCAGTTCGTCCCGCCGACGGATCGTCGGTGCTTCTCTGTACGTCTGCGCGGTGCAGAGGAGAGGACGTCACGCTGTACGATCTGCCGTGCATGTTGCCGAGGCCTGCGCAGCACGCCCGGTTCGTCCTTTATCATTCGACGGCGAACAGGATGCCCGATACCCTCACCGTTACCTGGTGCGTCCGCTACGTCGACCGGACGTCGGAACTGTTCCATCAGCAATTCGACGTGGGACCCCGGAGAGTGGTGGCAATACCGGCGGCCGACATGACCGTCGTTCATGCCGTGCCGCGTGCGTTCGTCAACCGCGCGGGGGAACGGTGCCTGATCGTGGAGGTGCAGGTGGAGGGAAGCAGGGAAATCTTCCGGGTCGACGCGTTCGTCCATTCGCTCGTAAAAAACCAGGTGGTCGGGTGGGGAGCTGCATCGTGTCCGGGGTAATGCTGTTATCGACAGAGTATCCTCCGCTGCCATTCAGGTATACGCGTGCAACCCGCCGAGGAACATATTTGAAAAGAACGTAAGCACCGCGGAGGCAAACCCGATCATGCTGATCACCGCGCTCTTTCCCCCGCGCCAGCCGCGCAGCCGCAAGTGGAAATAGAGGGTATAGATGAGCCAGACGATAAGCGAGCAGACCTCTTTGGGGTCCCAGCCCCAGAAGGTTCCCCATGCTTCTTCCGCCCAGATCGCGCCGGCGAAAAGCGCGCCGACGGTAAATAGCGGATAGCCTATAATGATTGCCTTGTGAGAAACGAGGTCGAGCCGCTCGAAGGAGGGGAAGCGTGAGTTGAAGGAGCCGGAAGAGAGCAGCTTTTTTATTAAAAACATGCAGTTCGCCGCAAAGGCAACCCCGAATGCCGCTTCGCTGATCGCCGCCAGGGTTACATGGATCTGAAGCCAGTAACTCTGCAGCGCCGGAACGAGCTGCGCGTTCGACTCCTTGGGCAGAAGCGATGCGCTTACGATGAGCATGAACACTACCGGCGCGATGAATGCGCCGACCGCATACTGTTTAAAAAGAACGAAGAAAATAAAGTAAAACAGCGCCGCAGACCAGGCGAAAATGGTCATGAATTCGAATCCGTTGGTGACCGGAAGGTGACCGATTTTCCCGGTGCGCACTGCAATCGCGGCGCTGAGAACGAGAAATGCCGCGCCCATGGTTGCCGTAGCAACGCTCCCGATGATTTTCCGGTTGGCCGTAAGAAAGATAATGTGAACAACCGACGTGAGCCCGAAGCCCATGAGCGCCCACCAGAAGAGCGTGATGTCAAGCGATTGCGTCATGGTTTTCCTCCGTTGCCGAACCTGTTAATTATTGATGATTGCCGAGAGCCGGCAGGTCAGCGCGTTAAACCGCGTTGCGCTGTCCGGATCGTCGCGCGACTCCGTGCAGCCGATCGTCAGAACCGCCGCATCTGCTCCGGCAGCACTGCGCCGGACTGTCGCCCAGCACCTCCGCCGGGGCACCCAGAAAACCAACAGCACGCCGATGGACATGCCGATGATGCCGAACCAGATGCTTGCGCCCCCCGGATTCTCTTTAATCAACAGGCCGGTGCCCTGCTGCGTGTCGTATGAAAGAAATGAGGCACCGTAGACTTCCTCGGTATGGTGCATTGCGCCGAACTTCTGGAATACCCACCGCGCAAAGAGCGTATCTTGGCCCTGTAAAATGGTGACGAACAACGCCGGGTTGTTGTGAAGGTGGGAGCGGTTCTGCGCCTGTTTCGTCTTCATGTCGAAGAGAAAATCGGGCATGAAACGGTCGGCGTTCACGACCAGTCCGGTCCCTTTGACGGTTTCACCGACGCCGGGATGGAGGACGACCTTTCTGCCGATCGCGCCGATGAGCGGCCCGGTGACGACAAGGGTGATGTTGTCGATGTGATGGGGATCGGTCCGGTAACTTGACTGATAAAATTTGATCCCTTTATATACCAGCGGATGATTGACTTCGATGACCTTGCTTACCAGCGTGTCTCCGGCGGAGTCGAGCAGGGTAAGTCCCGATTTGTAATCCTTGATCGCGCCGTCCTCGTTGCGCTCCAGCTCGAAAAAATCACATCGGACAAAGAACGGCCGCTCCTGTACCGGAGCGGACTCCCCGGTGCCGAGCTGCTGCGGATAGGAGAAGCCGGCAATCTTTCCGATCAGTCCGCCGATCAAGAGCGGAAGAAGACTGAAATGTAAAAGCGCGCTCCCCACCTCACGCAATCTTCCCCGCCGGGCATCGATACGGATCGCATCGGCACCCTGCTCCATTGCTGCCGAGAAATACCGCTTCCTGATAAAACGGGTAGTTTTTTCCGCCACGTTCTCCGGCGTCCCTTTTCCGACAAGCTCGGCATGAAGCGGGAGCCCGTTGATCTGATCAAATGCTAAAAACCGGGAGCGTGTAACGGCAACAGCCGTCGCCCGCAACCGGTTGATTGTGCAGAAGAGGACATTAAACGAAAAAAGTGCAAGCAGCAGATTGTACCAATGCGTGGAGAACAAGTGGTCGAGCCCTGCCCGCAATAACAACCCCCCTCCTGCAGTGCCCCATTGATTGAGGTAAAGCTGCGAATCAAGCCCCTGGGGAATGATTACCCCCACCAGTGATGAGAGGGTCAGCAGAACGAGAAGCGCTATTCCAACCTGAAGTGAACCGGCTACCCGATAGACCCGTTTCATTCTTTAGCTTTTTTTCCCGGAATCGGATGTGCGTCCTTTTTGACTGCTTCTATAAAGTTAAACGGTTTATAGGTGGGGGATTCCTTATTATGACACTTTATGCAAAGCGCTTCATTTTGCTCCCAGAGCCCTGCCTTGACAGCCATATCATGTTTCTTCATCGCACCGAGTTTGCGGTATTCGCTGCCCGGACCATGACACGCTTCGCACCCCACCCCTTGATTGTACGTACAGGTTGAATCGACGAGTTCCTTTTTTACCCCGAAAGCGGTGACATGGCAGCGCAGGCATTCCGGCGACTTCTGCGGATCACCCGTAACATTTGCCTTCTTCGCCACCTCTTTCGATGAATCGGTCCCCAGCGTTTTAAACGCCCCGGCATGCTTGCTTTTCTGCCAGATTTCGTACTGGTTCCCCTTTTTCTCGCCCTTATGGCACATTTTTGCGCATTTGGCCGCGCCGATATAACGAGGCTCTATGGCGGAAACCGACAGCACACAAGCAACAATCGATAAACAGACAATCGCACGCTTCATAAATCACCGCTCCCGTTAAAATGTTAATCTGTAATATAGACAGCCGTATGGGAACAAAACCGCTCATTGCTCATCCCTGAATTCCTGGTTTTGATAAACAATACATTCCTCCGCCGGGAGATTCAAAATTTTACCTTCACTCTCCCCTCACCCGATCACCTTTGGCGGGCAGAGGCGCATACAGGTATAACAGCCGATGCATTTTTCTTTTTCGATAAACGCAGGTCTCCCCTTTTCCCAGACAATCGCGTCGACCGGGCAGTTTTTAAAGCAGATGCCGCATTTGATGCATTTTTCCTGATCAACCTCGAATTGCAGATTGTCCTGCATGCAGTATTCGGCGCACCGTTTTTTATCGACGGCTGCGGGTGTGTCCTCGATGAGGGCGATGATATTTTTCGGACAGATCTTTACGCAGAGACCGCAGCCGGTGCAGCGTGCCGGATCGATTACGGGAAGATTGTTTTTCATGGTGATTGCGTCGACCGGACAGGCGGTCTCACAGGTTCCGTGACCGATGCACCCGCCGGCGCAGGTTTTACCGCCGCCATAAAGTATCATCGCGGCACGGCAGTCGGCGGGGCCGTTGTACGAAAATCGCGATTTCGCATCGGCGGTGTTGCGGCTGCAGCAGAGATAGGCGATTTTGCGTTTTGCTGCGGTCTCCTGCTGCTGCATGATTTTCGCGATGGCGGCGCTTACCTCCGCTTTTCCGATGAGGCAGACGCCGGGGCCGCTTTCACCCCTGACCACCGCGGCCGCGGCGGCCGCGCAACCGCTGTACCCGCAGGCGCCGCAGTTTACACCGGGGAGCGCCGCCAGAACGGCCTCCACGCGCGGGTCGGCCGGTACGGCGAAGAAACGTGCCGCCGCTATGAGCACGATTGCGGCAATTGAACCGAGGGCAGCCATGAAGAGAACGGTGGTAACAAGCGGCGTCATGGATTTCCCTTCAGTGATGTACCAGTGATGAAAGTGTTGCGTCCATGCCCGAAAATCCGTAAAAGGCAAGCGCCATGATGCCTGCGATGATGAGCGTTATCGCGGTCCCCCGGAACGGTCGGGGAAGAATGACTGTTTCGAGTCGTTGACGAATGCCTGCCATGCAGAGCAGGGCCAGAAGGAATCCGAAGGCCGAAGCGGCGGCAAAGAAGACGGACATGATGAAGCCGTAATTGTTTTTTATTGCAAGGATCGCCACGCCGAGTACCGCGCAGTTGGTGGTGATGAGCGGCAGGTAGATGCCCAATGATTGATAGAGCGCGACCGCGTTTTTCTGAAGGAAAAACTCGACAAGCTGCACCAGGGTTGCGATTACCAGGATGAAGACGATCGTCTGCAGATACGAAAGATGAAGCGGATCGAGAATGAAGTGATGGATGATCCAGGTAGTCGCCGTGGCGATGGTGATGACGAAAATAACGGCAATGCCCATGCCCCATGCCGATGAAAGGCTCTTTGAGACGCCGCAGAACGGGCAGTTGCCCAGATACCGGGCAAGGAGTATGTTGTTGACGAAGACGGCGCTGAAGATGACGATGGCGGCTTCCATCATTTGATGCCCCTTTTGCGCAGATCGATGCCGTTCATGATTGCCAGAAAGCAACCTATCGTGATGAAGGCCCCCGGCGCTTTCGCCATGAGGGTGCAGGGGAGGAACGAGGGACCGAAAACCGCCTTGCCGGCAATGGCACCGCTGCCGAGCAGTTCCCGGAAAAGGCCGATTACGGCAAGTGAAAGCGTAAAGCCCAGACCCATCCCGAGACCGTCGGCAAAGGAGCGCAGAACGTTGTTTTTCGACGCGAAAGCCTCGGCCCTTCCGAAAATGATGCAGTTGACAACAATGAGCGGGATGAAAATACCCAGCAGCTGATAGACCGGATAGGCCCACGCCTGCATCGCCATCTCGACGAAAACGACGAACGTCGCGATAATCACGATATAGACCGCGATCCGTACCTTGGGGTGGATGACCGGCCGTAAAAGGGAGATGAGGACATTCGAACAGACCAGAACAAAGGTGGTCGCGATCCCCATGCCCACCCCGCCGGTGACGCTTGAGGTGACGGCCAGTGTAGGGCAGAGCCCGAGCACAAGACGGAAGGGGGGAATCTGCTCCCAGAGCCCGCGGGTGAAATCAATAAAGGCGGTTTTCACTGTCGACCTCCCGAAAGTGACGGACGGATTTCCTTGAAGAGTTTCTGCGCGGCCGCGACGGCGCTGCAGACGGCGCGGGATGAAATGGTTGCGCCGCTGACGGCGTCGATCGTGCCGCCGTCTTTTCGAAGCGCGGCGAAGGTTGCAGTGTCGAGCCCCGCGAATGATTCGGTAAACGCATTCCCGGTAATCCGCGACCCGATTCCCGGCGTCTCACGCGACAGCGCGACGGCGATTGCTTTACATTTGCCGCTTTCGGGATCGAACCCGGTGATGACGTGCAACGGTCCGCCGTACCCCTGCGCAGCCGTTTCAAGAGCCATGCCGGTAACACTGCCGCCCTTCTTCCCGAAAAACAGCGTCACTTCTTTGCCGGAAACGGCAACTGCCTTGCGATCAACCAGCGGATCATTGGTTGCATCCGTAAGGACCGCCCGTATGGCGGGTCCTTTGGTATAGCGCAATTCCTGGGAGAAAATCCGCTCACGGGTAAGGTCGTGCGCGCCGGCAAGCAGCAGACCGCAGGTCGTGGTGACCCCCGCTAAAACGGAAAACATCTTTACCGCGTCGTTCATATTCTCCTCACCCCGGCAACCGGCGGCCCTTTCGGTGCGCCGCCGCGGTCGAGCATCGGCACGGCCATATTGGCAATTAGCAGTGCAAACGGCAGCCCCTCGGGAAAGCCGCTCCACATCCGAAACAGCACGGTAAGCACGCCAGAAAGCGTCCCGTACCAGATCATTATACGAAATGAGACCGGCCGGCTCGAAAAATCGGCGGCAAGGAAAAACGCGCCGATGAGCGAGAAACCGGTGAGCAGGTAAAAAAGCGGCAGAATAGCCATTGACTGACCGGCAATACTGAAAGCCGCTGCCGTAAACGCCATTGCCCCGAGAAAGGAAACCGGGATGACCCACGGAATGACCCCGAGCGCCATGCCGATACTGCCGCCGATGAGTAGTGAAAGCGACGCGCCGGTACCCACGCATCCTGCCTGTTTACCCATAAGAAGAGCGGAGACGGGGAAGTGCGGCAGCGCCGCAGCTCCGAGCCGCCGCAGCTCCGACAAAGGGTATTCGATGCTGCAGGGGAGATTGAGGCCGACTGATCCGTACGTCGGATCAACGATGCCCGGCCACGAAACCATGACCACGGCCCAGCCGATGCAGACCGCATTGAACGGGCTGTTGCCCGCGCCGCCGAAAAGCTGCCTGCCGAGAAACATGGCCGCCCCCGCGGCAAAAACGACAATCCACCATGGTGCAAGCGGGGGGAACAGCATGCCGAGAAGCATCCCGGCAAGCGCCGCGCTCCCGTCGTAGAGGCGGGTGCCACGACGGAACATCTTTTCAAACAGTATATCCCAAAGCATGCAGGCGGCGATTGACGCGGAGATGATCCGCACCGCATAAAGTCCGAAGAGCAGGGCGCCCTGCACGACTGCGGGGAGCAGCAACAGCATGAACAGATAATTTACATGGGTGTAGAGTACGCGGCTGTACCGGAACGGACGGAACGATACGGTGAGGAGCGGGGTGTTCTTCATGCCGCACCTCCGCCGCTTCGCTGCCGCGGCAAGGCGCCTTTCCCGAAGGCAAGCAGATGGGCCAGCGGTCTTCTCACGATGCAGGCGGCGGTGCAGAGCCCGCAATCGATGCAGCGTTCGATGCCGAGGCGGACTGCCTCGCCGTTGCGGGAAAATTCGACGTATTTCCCGATCAGGTCGACCCGCAGGTTGACCGGGCATACCCGGTGGCAGCGGCCGCAATTGACACAGGGACTGTTTTCGCTGAGGACCACTTCATGCGGCGGAAGGACCAGCAGCGCATCGCTGTCGGGGGTAAGCGGCTGGGCCGCGCTGTCGGCGGCACTGCCGGTCATTTCACCGCCGAGAATGAGCTGCATCCCGTCGGAAACCGCGACATTGCAGCGGGAAAGCAGATCGGCAATTCTCATCCCCACGGGGGTCTGAAAAAGACGCACCTGTCCCTTTCTTCCGATGCGTAGTGAAACATGCATGGTCGTCACTGCACTGCCGGTGGAGAGCGATGCGGCAAGGGCGAGCAGCCGTTTACTGTCGATAACGGTAACACTGCCGGACGATTTCAAGGCCGGATGACGGCGGATGATCAGGCTGACCGCGGCATCGGGATAACGGGCGGGAACCGCAACAACTTCACCGAATGGCGAACAGGCCTTTTTTCTTTCCTCGGGCATCGACGCGGGAAGTGCGACAACGATCCTTCGGTTTCCGCACAGATGCCGCAGTATCTTCAAGCCGGAAACGACGCGGTCGAACTCCTTCTCCACACACCAGCGGTTGGCGACCCGGTCGACGTCCTCATCGAGCGCGGTAAAAAGAAGCGGCCCCTGATCATCGGGAAAATGGAATCCGGCCTGTGCGCATCGTTCGCGCAGCTGCTGCGAAGAAAGCGCCGTCGCCTCTTCAACCGGATCGAAAAGCCGGTGATTTTCGTCGGCGGCTTTTCGGGCAATGATCACTGCGACGAATTGTCCGCGCGGTCCGCCGTCCCACGGCATGATCCTCCTGACCGTACCGCTTAGTGAAGCGAATGAGCCGTGGCCCGGCATCCGGCAGAGCGGCTCTCCCGTCTTCACCCGGCTTCCCGCGGCAACCGTGCACTCCGCACCGTGAGGCAGAAGCAGGGTTACCGTTTCCGGTGCGTCGACCACTTCCTCGGCAGCCGGCACCGGCAGCAGCGGATGATGAAATCGCCAGGGATCGATGGACAATCGGCTGTTCATGGTTGTTTCCGGTGACAGAAGGTACATTTTTCACCGTCATGACAGGTGTTGCACTTTATACCGACACAACGGGGGTGGGTTTTATCGTCGGCGCACACCGTTTCCACGATATCCGGGTCATTATAATGGCATATACGGCACTTCATCGGTGCGGCGGTTTTTGCTTCCGGATCGAGTTTATGGTGACACTCGATGCACTCGATCGCCGCCCCGGAGTCCTGGCGATGATGGCCGTGAGGAAACAGGACCGGTCCTCCGTTTGACGGAAATATGACATGCGGAGGCTCATATGCCATAAGGGGGGGATGCATCTGGTAACCATAGAATGCAACCACGCAACAGGCACTCAGCAATGTTGTTGCACCGAGCATTGCAGGTGAGTGGAGTGCGGCAATCAGGCTACGGAACAATGACATGGGGAGTTGAGTGACACGCAGCATCACATTCAGCACCTGAAAGCCTATTCAGAACCCCGTTGCGATGTTTGGCTTCATCGGTAGCAAGTGTACTCAGACGGAATCCCGGATGGCAGTTAAGGCAGTCGGGGAACAGAGGGACATGTTTCTCACGTTGATGAGTGGGGCCGTTTAGCAGCAAAGTATTGATGTCATGGCAGAAACTGCATTTGGTCGAATCCTGAGGCATTATATCGGTGATTGCCACCGAGGGCTTGCCGCCGATGGTCATGGCGCCATGACAGTAGAGATTATTGCAGGTCGAGGCGGTTATGTTGTACGTGGGCTCGATGGCATAGCCCGGTTTTTTTAGGACATTGAAAACAACGTCGGTGTCGCCGTTGTCGTGCAGCGTCACCAGGACATTCCTGCTTCCAATACGCTGAATGGTCACCGGGAACCTCTTGTTTTCAACATCATAATCCTTATGACACATATCGCACTTGAACCCCTGTCTGGTGACATGAACGTTGTGTACCCGCTGCGACTCTGGATTCGAAACATCGTTCGGCGGGGTCTGGTGACATTCGTCACAGAACTGGTAGTCATGGCACAAATGGCACTGACGGTCATCGAGATCAAGTTCAGGCCTGCCGTCGCGATGCAGCGAGTCAAGAGTCCACGACATCAGGGTATCGAAGATGGTATCTGAAATCGTTTTACCCATACTGTCGAGTGATGATTGTATAGTCACCTTCATGATGGTGTCGCAATTGAGGTGACACTGCCAGCATTTCAGACTCCTGCCCATAGTGCTGTCAATAACGTGATTGTAATGGGTTTCCATCCCGATTCCACTGTCCTGAGGCGGCATATCATGACAGACTTCACACCGTTCCATGACCGCCTGCGGGTGATCTTGTTGTAGTTCGCTGCACCCGGCGTATAGTATGAGGAGCCCTGCTCCTAAAATGGACAGAGAGCGTTGCAGAGCCATTATCGTATCCTCTCATGACATTTTGCGCAACTGTTCTCCAGATCATGGCAATAGCCGCAGTTGACAACGCGCTGCCGTGCATCCATTCCATGCGAATATTTATACCCCGGCCGGTGGACGCCGAAGGTGCTCTGGCCGCGGTGGCACTGGCTGCATTCACGGTCAACATGGCAATCGCGGCATTGCGCCTGATTGTAACGGGCATCGGTGCCGTGACCGTTGCGGTACACCCAGCGCGGCGTATGCGATCGCGGTTTCAATTTACTCGGATCTTCATGGCATACCCTGCAGTTGGCATTCGCTTCGTCGTTGTTGTGACATTCGGTGCAGACCGGCATGGGCGGCGGGATCTTAATTTTTTTCAATTCACCGAAGATATCTATATGGCAGATAGTGCACCTCTCGGTATGCTCTAAATGCTTTGTATGCGAGAAAAGCGGCACGTGCGTTTTTACGTATTTCTTTTCTTCCGAAAAACCGACGAGCACCTCCGCGGGAGCATCGGTCCCGTTGTGGCACTGGCTGCAGATCTCTTTCATCGGAGGCCCCGTTTTAATACCCCGCACCGATTCCGAAAACAGTGTCTGGTGACACTGGACACATTCGGCACCGATATCCTTTATATGTTTTCGATGTGAGAACTGCGGAATATCGGGAGTTTCCTGAACAGCCGCCACGTCGATATCCGGGGTACTGCTGTATTTGATGCCGGTATCGGCGGAAGGCTGTCTTGTCACCGCATTCCTGACAGGCGGCTCGTTGATATCCGGGCCGGAACCTGCCACTAACGGTGACACCGGTTTGGTTGGGGTGGGGGAAACCGCCGGCGGGGCAACCACCGGTGCGGATACTGGCGGTTGCGTCACTACCGGCACTGCTGCTGCAGGTTGAGCTGCAGGCTCAGGCGGCGCCGGTTCGGCAGCCGCAGGCGGAGGAGCTGAAGGTTGAGTAATTATCGGCTGCTTGCCGATAATATCATCTAAAAAAGAGTCATCTGCAGGAGCTGCAGGCGGTGAAGATTCAGCAGGGGGAGGTTCAACCGGAGTTGGTTGAGACTGGTCGCTCCCGAGCGGGACGTCTCCGAATAACTCTTCTTCGGCTGAAATTCCACTCTCACGCATTTCCGAAAAGGGATCATCGGGAAAAGCATCATCACTCTGCGCGAAAACAAAACAGAAAAGAAAAAGCAGGAAGAGTATCCGTTTCACTGTTCAACTCCCCAGAAATGATTAATAAGGAGCGTTGTCGTAAGAAGAAAACGGACATCTTTAGTGAAATAACGGTTGGTAATGTATTCTATCCGCGGAAATATCGTCAAACCGATCGGGTGAATTGACGTTTTAAGGCCTCCTGAGAGAACGACCATATGGTGGATATTATCGGCGTCGGTTTCATCGACGAAGCAATACTCCCCCGACCCCTCAAGAGAGAAAATCTTTAAAAAAGGCAACTTCGCCCCTCCGTAAGGACGCAGGGTCGTTCCATGAAATCCTGCGCCCAGCACAACGCCGCCGTTTAAATACGGATTCGATACATCGAACGATATGAAGTGGTCGATGCCTTCGTCCGCAATGGTTATCATATGGTAATCCGCCTGCAGGAAGATATTCTCATCCTGAAAAAAAGCATTGAGCGTTAGCCCGAATTCAGTAAGTTGCCTGTGGAACATCATCGAGAAATAATTTGTTGAGTCGATGCGTCCTTTCTCCCCGATAATATATGCGGAAAGTTCTAAAATTTCCATCGGAATGACCGTTATTCGCCCGTCAAAGCGGTCGAAACCCTTCTGGATAATCGAAAACCGGCCGCTGCCGGTGAGCCGCAGCAGTGAAAGCGGGGAAATGTTCGCGCCGAGCGCCATGCGAAAATCGCCCTTCTCATTTAATGATGTTACACCAATGGAATCGGCGAGTGAATCGTAAGTGACATTATCTGTACGCCTGACTTTTGTGGTGTCATAGAGGAACGTCGTTTTTTCGAAGGTCTTGGGAACAAGGGCGGTCGCCCAAGTAATGGTCGTGAAAGGAATCGCCGCTACCGAGCCATCGAGCAGAAGAATTCCGCTTTTTGCCGGGGTGGAGAGAAATGGCGTTTTATCCCTGAATTTCTGTTTAAGGGTATCCTTGATGATAAAAGTGTCGGCAACCGTGTCCTTAATAGGAGGAAGATATTCTTTTTCGAAGTAAGCCGTTCTCTCAACATACGGCGTCGGGACATACATTCCTATCGTCGCATTGATCCCCACCTTTTCCGTGGGATGAATTTCCGCTCTGAATCCGTCAAGATCGAAGGTCTCGACACTGAGATTGGTATATTGCTGACGCCCCAGACGAAACCGCAATTTCCCCGCTTGGCTGCGCCAGTCAAAATAGGCGGTTGTAAGTTCGTAGGGTGAACGCAACTCCAAGCTGCTCAGCCCATCGTGAAATACATTGGCCCCCTTCATGTCAGTAATTAAAGAGAGACCCGACCCGCCGATATTTTCAAGCCCGAACCCGAAATCAAGCAGAATGTCTTTGCCGTTTTTTGTTGAATCTATGCCGTCTTTGTAACGATAGAAATCATTGCCGGCATAGATGGTCAACGCCGTACCGGAAACGGAAAGGAACAAACCGGTGATGAAGAAAAAAACTGCAACGATACATGTTCTCATGACATTAAAAAAGCATCACTCTGGTATCAGGTTGCCCCGCACTACGTTGTATGCACTGCGGATTTGAATTAAGGTAACTTTTTTCTCCCCGAACTACATAATATAATCGAAGTTGCAGAGCATATCAAAAGAAAATAAAAGCAATGAATAATTTTCGAGGCACGCCGGAAGGAAGACAAAAACAATCTTTCTCACACGCAGTAGGATAAAAAAAACAGCAAGTTCATAAACTCCTTGCTGCTCCAAAACCTTACCCCTTCACCTTCCGCTCCACCTGAATCCCCGCCGCGGGGAACTTGAAAGAGAGGGTTCACGGTCGGGGCGGCAGCGAATCAATTATTCCCCCACCATAGGCATCTGGTAGAACGTATCAATACTCTTGTGGATGAAAGGGGGGATCGTTTTCATCACGGCCATGCATCATCACACCGGCTTTTTCCCGAGGATCACCGCGATGCAGATAAGCGATCTGATGCCTGTTTTCTTGTCTGATCATCCGGTTGTATTTTAAAGGGGAAGAGGTGCATCACCTGAAAGGGTGGTGACCTTTGACGGTCAATCGGTCTCCGGAGCATCCCATGAAACGACGCATTGCCTTACCGGTATTTTCGATAATTGTCGTATCGTCAATGTATTCCCCGGCGCTCGCGGCTCTTTACCGTGTCGGCAAAGCAGCTCCCTCATCAATTGCCGTCTGGGTCTATTTCACCGACAAACCGGCGGACGGGTCCATGGAGATCGCGGCTTCGCCCCATGCCCTCGCCCGCCGCCGTGCTGCGGGGTATCGACCGAGCGGCGCCGTCGACCATCCGGTTTCATCGCATTACCTCCATGCCGTCGAGCGGGCGGGCGGAAAGCTGCGCCATTGCTTCAAGTGGGAAAACGCGGCGAGTTTCGATCTGCCGGCGGATAGAATTCCCCCGGTGACGTTATTACCCTTTGTAAAGCATGTGACGCTTGTCGGAAGCTTCCGGCGGCCGACCGGTCAGCCTTCCGAATCGCTTGGCAAGCGGAAGGCGTCCCCACCCGGAATCTACGGACAAGCGTTCGATCATTTATGGATGCTCGATATCCCCCGCGTGCACGATTATCTTTCGCGCCGCTTCGGTTCCATTGCGCCCGGGAGCGGAATCAGGATCGCCTTTTTCGACAGCGGGTTCCGGCTGCGGCACCGCTGCTTCCTTCACCTGTTGAAACGCAACGCGATCATCGGGACCTATGATTTCGTCGATCGCGACACAACGGTCGAGGACCCGGATTCGGTCGCCACTTCCTTTTATAATCCTTATTTTAAGAACGATGAACATGGCAGCCTGGTGTTCAGTCTGGTTGCCGCATACGATCCGCCGTACTATTGTGGCGCTGCCTGGGGGGCGGATTTCCTGCTCGCGCGAACGGAGGATACGTACAAATACGAACCGCCGGATGTTGAACCGTCACGGGAAATACATGCTGAAGAGGACAACTGGGCCGCGGCGGTCGTATGGGCGGAAAGCCTCGGCGTTGACATCATCTCAAGCTCCCTTGCCTACCGGAGCGAATTCGATGATTCCGTAGTCATTGACCGCGGAAACGGGCTCTTCGATACGGTCGTCAGCTATGCGAAGAGCGACCTCGACGGGAAGACGACGATCATTTCCCGGGCGGCAGTTAAGGCGGTCGCGCGGGGCATTATTATCGTCAACGCTGCCGGCAACGAGGGGGAAGAGGGCGACACCTCGCTTGACGCCCCGGCTGATGTCGAAGGGGTGATCGCGGTGGGGATGGTTGATCGCGGCGGTTAT
This sequence comes from Chitinispirillaceae bacterium, assembly GCA_016929415.1. Lineage (GTDB taxonomy): Bacteria > Fibrobacterota > Chitinivibrionia > Chitinivibrionales > Chitinispirillaceae > JAFGNB01. Next base: position 15,606 of record JAFGIW010000115.1, read on the forward strand.
ATCGACCCGGAAAGCAGCAGGGGCCCCAACGCCGACGGCCTTCCCAAGCCCGATGTGGTCGCTTTGGGAAATGGGGTGTATATGCCGGATGTCTATCGATACGAATCCATTGACTCTTATATTTATGATCGGGGGAGTTCCTACGCCGCGCCGCAGGTCGCCGGCGTATGCGCGCTTATCAGGCAATCCGACACGACGCTCGAAGCCGCGCAGGTGCGCGAACGGCTCTACCGTTTCTGCCGCCATCCGCGCGGCTGCACGACCATGGACAACCAGTACGGCCGGGGCATTCCGGATGCGCTGCTGAGCTGCATGCGGCCCGGTGAGGTGTATCTCACGGCGATCGATACCGGCGGACACCCCCTTTCCGGTGTGACAATAGAGAACGGGGAGGGCGACTCACTCGCCCGGCTCGATCCGCTCGGCATGGCGCTCTTGACCCTGCCCTCCGCTGCAGCGGCCAGCATTATCATCAGAAAAGGCGTCGACCGCCGCTCGGTTCCCCTCGATTCCACGCCCTGCCGCAAAGAATTTTACCCATGCACTCTCGTCGTCAAGGTGCGCACCGAGAAAAATCATACGATCCCCTACGCCACCATTAAGGGCACGGTTGGCCTGGACGATTACCTGCGGCACGCCGACGATCTCGGGAACCTCTCCATCGTCAGTTTTTTCAACCTGCCGATCACCCTGGTGGCGTCACGGGAAGGGTATCTGCAATCCGACACCCTCCAATGGATGTTAACCGATAAGAAGCAGGAACGTATCGTTCAATTGAAACTGTCGGACGAAATAACAATCAGCGTATATCCGACCGTCATCCGAAAAAGCCGGGGGGAATGTCTGCACATCAGATGCTCGGTCCCGCTTGAAGAACCGGCCAAAACCCTCGAGGCCTCGGTACGGTCGATCGCCGGAGAGCTGATCTGGCAAAAAAAATGTCTGGTCGATGCCGCGGTTGTCGATGTCAATTGGGATTTTTCGAAGGAGACATCAGTTTCGCCCGGCGCCTATTTCGTTATGCTTCTTTTCGACGGGAGAAAGCAGCGGAAAAAAATTATCGTTGCTCCGTGAGCGGATGGCCGCCTCAATTTACCTTCCGACTTCTGAATTCTCTCCCCTAAAACGTCACCCCCGCGGTCAACCGCACCGACGCGCCGTTGCCCGTGAACGTATACTCCGACTCCTCAGGGCCGACAAATCCGGTAACGAGACAACCGAGCGAAAAGTTATGCAGCGTCATATACTGCACTCCGGCGGTGAGCATGGCGCAGCCGTGGTTGAAATTAACAAGACCGTTGAGCTGCAGCGTCATGTCGCTGATGAGAAATTTACTGACCGTTACGAAGAAAGCGCCGTAGAATTTGGCAAGCGAGTTGAACTCGAATCCCTGCTGCAGTGCAATATTTGCCTGCTGCATCACCGTATCGGCGCCGGGAAGCTTCATGATCGATTCGTACATCTTACCGACATGGTATTTCTCGAAAGCGTTACCGCCGTCTCCTACCTGATTAAAATAGAACTCGCCCACCACCATCACCCGGTCATCGACATCAAGCAGGTCGAAACTGCGCATTAATCCCGCGCAGAGCCTGACAACGGGATCATTCCCGAAATCCTTGAAAACGAACTGCGAATCAAGCGAATGAGCTGATGGATTCTCCGAAAAAAAGGCGCTTTTCTCCATGTCCAGCACCCGGTAATTCTTCCCGCCTGTTATACTCATCTCACCGGTGACGCTCCACGAAAGTATCGTCGTTGAAAAATCGAGCCCGATAATCGGGTCTTTTCCCCGTTTCCCCCAGAGCGCGATTCCCGCCTCGGTGCCGCCGAAGAGTCCCTCGAACCGGGCCGCACCGGCGAGGCTGTCGATTGACGAGAGCTTGTGCAGATCGAGGAACCCGTAAATGTTCCATTTCGTCCCGAAGGGGATGTGGGTTTTGAGGCCGAAGGTCCCTTCGCGCGAGCCGATCCTCTCGATGAAGGTCTTGCGCTCGACATTCACCATGTCGGTCGGGTTCCAGAAGTAGCCCCGGCCCCACTGCAGCACCTGCTTGCCCGCGCGGAAATAGACCCGCCGGCCGATATTCGCGTCGAGAAATAGCTCGGGAACCGCGAAGGTTAGCCCGTTGCTGTCGGGAGAAAGGTAGATTTCGCCGTCGGTGAACGCCTTCATGCCGAAGGGAAGCCGTACGTCGAGCATCAGGTCGCCGAGCATGAGTGCGGTCGGATCGATCTCCCGCCGGTTGCGGTTTTTGAACCAGTCGCGTGAGAGCCCGGTTTCGCCGATCCCGGTTACCCCCCCCGAAAACGATACGATAGTAGAGTCCACTCCGTCAACCGCAGACGAGGCCACTGTCAGTTGGGAGCTGTCGATCATGGTGATGGCCGTATCGCCGAAAAGGGCATTTTCGTCGATGTCCTGCGTGATGCCGCGGGGGCAGAACGCCGCGGCCAGCATTACCGTGAACATCCATGCATTCGTGTTCATAACGATCCTATTTGCTGAGGTTCTCAAGATACGCCTTGGTAAAGATCTGATCGTCAAGTTTGTCGATCGAAATTCCAGAAATCTCGACGATGGTTTTGTTGCCCTTCTCGAACTCGTCGACGAAAAGCTGTTTTACCGGGACCAGTCTTTTTTTAATTTCGGTGAAGGTGAGAAAATAGGCGGTCTGCATAAGTGTTCCCGATGCCGAATAGGAGGTTTCCTTGAGCATGACCGTCTTGTCCTTTCGCACCCAGTAGACCTTCTTGGGATAATCGACGTCATTGACCTTCGCCTTTACTTCAAACCGGTAGACGGGTATTTTGCCGAGCATCTCCTCGGTTATCAGCTCGTTGCCCTTGTCGTCTCTGGCCGGCTCGTACATTTCGGTGAGAAGTCTGCCTTCGAAATCGTCGCCGTGGGCGTCGGAGCCGCCGATACTTTCGTCGCGGTTGATGTGCTGGAACGTGCGGGTGTTTTTACGGTACATCCAGAAGTTATCGCCCACGCGTAGATACCCGTTTCCCTTTTCCGCTTCCGGCCCGGTTATGACGATCAAGAACGACTGGTCGGAATCGCGGCGGTAATACATCATTTCGAGCTTCTTCGCCCCCTGGTTCGCCTTCTGCTGGGTAAGGGTGACCACCGCCTTGATGTCGGAAACCTGTTTGTAAAGATCGTCGAGCCCCTTGAGGAGCGAATCGATCGAGGGGGCGCCGAAGGTGACGGTCGCCGCCAAGAGTATACTGCCGAAGATACGTATCATTATTCCTCCTTGTTCTTTTCTACTCAAAGTGTCGCAGCGCATCGGCTGCGGAAAGTTTAGCCGCCCGGCGGGCCGGAAAATAAGCGGTAACCACGGCAATGCCGACGATCAGGACGACAAAGAAAACAATCGCCCCTGCCGTGGGTGCGAAAAAGAGATGGCCGTCGACCAGCAACATGCCGAGCGGATTCTCTCCCGCTTTGAACGTGAGCCGGGACAAGCCCCACATCGCCGCAAAGGCGACAATGGTACCGACAACCGCCGAGATGAGCGCGAGCAGGCCGGTTTCAATAAGAAACGAGTTGCGTACGTCAACCCGCTGCATGCCGATCGCCCGCACGGTCCCGATTTCCCTGGTCCGCTCGCGGATGGTCATGCGCAGGGTGTTGATGACGCCGATCAGGATAATGAAAAACAGCAGCATAACGCAGATGAAGGTGATCAGGTTAAGTGCGTATTCCAAATTAAGCACCATACTTGCGGTCTCATACATGGACCCGACGTCGACCACAATCGCCCTCCACCCCTTCTGGGCGATTTCCCGGTAGAGTTTCATCATATCTTTTGTTGTACTCGATCGGGGAACGAGCAGCCATTCGCCGCCGAGCGCTTTGTAGATGCCGTTCGTCGTGTCGGGACGAAACGGCCCGGTGCCTGCAGCAGTCGATTTCGGCCAGGTGTCGTAGAAGGCTTTGTAAAAATCCTTCTCGTTGACAAGGACGACATTGCCGTCGATGCCCGCTCCGGTGTCGGCGATCGCCGTGACGATCAGCCGCACGGTTGCCCGGCTGCTGTCGAATTTCCCCTCGAACGCAACCGAGCAGGTATCTCCCGGCTTCATGCCGGTCGCCGCGGCGAACGCTGATGAAACAATCACCGATTTTTTACGGTTCGCGCTGTCGTTGGCGGTCTGTGAAATCAATCGCAACCCCGAATCGGCGCACGCGAGTGATGCCGAATCGGTCCGCAGGCAGAGCAGTGTTGTCGCGATCGTCTCACTGCGAAAGGAAAGGTCCCCGTCGATTACCGCAAGCGGGGGCTTCAGCCCCGCATGGAGCGAATCGGCGAACCGTTTCGCGTCCCTTTTCGGATTGTCGATGATAAGGTAGAGCTGGGGCACATCGTGCGGCCCGTAGCCCAGAAGGCGTCGTACGGTTTTCACATGAAAGAATATCGGCACCGACATGAACACGTTCGACGGCTTGTAGATGGTTGCCACGGTCAGCCGCGCCGCCTGTGTCTGGCCGTGAATGTCGGTATACCGCACGCGCATGACGTCGCCGTACTTGACATTAAGCGCCTTGGCCTTTTCCACCGAAAGGCCGACCGGATTCTCGATGGTGGAGTCGCCCAGGTTGTCGAAGCTGCCATTGATGAACGTGAAGGCCTTTGCGTACTTTTCCATCTCCTTCTCGTCAACGCCTTCACCCGACGGATCCATGCCCACCATAACGACATTGTCTGCCTTGCCGTTACCGATGGCGCGGGCAAAGACGCCGATCGCCTCGTCGACCCGTTTGACGCTTGGCACCCGTTCTTTAATAATTGCGCGTATCCGGTCGCCGTCGTGGAAGATCTGGTTGTTGGCATTGCCTCCTTTGGTGAAGGAGACGCTCACATGTCCCGCCACGTAGGAGACGATTTCGTTGAACAGCACTTCGGAGATGCCGTGCGCGAAGGCGTTGGCAAGCACCAGTATCGCCGTGCCGAACATGATCGCCGTGCCGAGTAGTATGCTTCGCCGCCGCTGCCTGAAAAGATTTCGAAGACTTATAGTAAATAAAAAATCCATGGTAGCTCCTCTTCCGCTCTATTCCCGCGCAATCGCATCGAGCGGGGTGATTGAACGTGCGACCTGCATCGGGTAGATGACCGCGATAAGCGTCACGATCGTCAGCTGAATGACGGCCAATAAAATATCCCCTCCCGAAAGTAACGGATGAAAGGTGTCCCCGCCGAAGAGCAGTTGCACCATATCGTTGTCTGATGTAAATTTACACAGCGCCAGTACCCGCACGGTGACGTATCCCGTGACGATTCCGAGCCCGCCGAAGAAAAACGACAGAATCGCCGTTTCGCCGAAGAACATGGTTGAGATGAAACCTTTGCGCGCACCCACCGCTCGCATCATGCCGATTTCCGAGGTGCGTTCGAGTGCTGCCATGCTCAGCGTATTGACGATGATAATGATCGCCACGAAGAAAAGAAACATGACGAAGACGAACAGCGCGCTCTTGATGAGCACCGCCATGCTGCCGATCGCACCGATCGCTTTTTTCCACGGCACCGCTCTTACGCCCACCCCCGACGCTTTGAGCCGTTGGTTGACCGCCTTCACCTTCTCATCAAGTTTCGAATGGTCGTTGAGCAGCACGAGCACGAGATTGTAGGTGCCGTCGTCAAGGTCGGTCTGAATCGCATCGGCTAGTGACGGCCCGGTCGCAGCCTTCGGGGCCGTCGAAGTTTTAGTCGAACTGCGCGGTGGCGCAAACACATTTTCGGTTATCATACCGTCAACCGAAAACAGGTTGTCGAGATCCGTATCCTCTCCGCCGAGCAGCTTCTTATCCGCATCGGAGAGCACCAGTGACGCCTTGTCAGCTGCCGCAATGTACCCGATGCAGTTGCGGTACGATTCAATGTCGACAATGCCGAAATGGCCCCATATCTGGTTAAGTGCATTGTATCGCACGATGCCCTTGATCCCGAGCCTGATATCGGTGCTGGTGTTGTCGGCGCCCATGCCCATGAATACGATGCTCTGCTTCGAGACCAGGTTCGAACGCATCTCCTTCGCTTCCTTGAACATGGAGGTCGTATCCACTCCGCACCCCTCGGGAATAAACCAGATATTCGAAACCTCAAACATCTGTTTTCGCGCACCGGTGGGAACCAGAACACCATGCTCGCCGGGGTTGAACAGGCGTCCTTCGACAGCCTTCATGGTGTTGGGAAACACTTTTTGATACCGCTCGAAATCGACCCCGATCAGAAAAGTAAATCCGGGGGCTCCGCCCTCCTCGTTAAGTACCAGTGCGCCGTTTTTTCCGATCGGAACCCACTTTTGAAGGTCGTCGACGGTTTTCAGAAGGGAATCGACCTGCTTGAAATTGTTGATGGGTTCGACCGTTTTTCCCATCATTTCAATAAACACCTCGTCCGATTCCTGTTTTTCCGAGACGAGCACGATATCGCCGGTAAAGCTGTTGACGATGTTTTTCTGTAATCCTCTGTCCATACCGGAAATCACGCCGTTTCCGATGGTCATCAGAAAGGCGCCGACAAAGAGAATCACGCCGATCACTAGGCTTTTTCCCCGGTGCCGCATGATGTTTCTCCACGCTATTTTTATCATCAGATTCATCGGTTACGCCTCTTTCACAATAAGGCCGTCGCGGATTTTAACCACGCTGTTGGCGTATTTGAGCACGTTGGCGTCGTGGGTTGAAAAGATGAAGGTTGTCTGCTCGATGCGGTTCATATCCTTCATGAGATTAAGGATCTGTTCACCGGTGACCGAATCGAGATTGGCGGTGGGCTCGTCGGCAAGAACGATGTCGGGGTTGGTGACCAGTGCCCGCGCGATCGCCACCCGCTGCCGCTGCCCGCCGGAGAGTTCGGCCGGCCGGTGCTTCAGGTAATCCCTGAGCCCCACTTCATCGATGAGCTTTTCTGCCCTTTTGCGGATCTCGTTTTTCGACTGTTTCTTCATGAGAAGAAGGGGGAATTCGACGTTTTCTAGGGCGTTAAGTACCGGAATCAGGTTGAAGGTCTGAAAGATGAAGCCGATATGGTGGAGCCGCATGTCGGTAATCTGCCGGTCGTTGAGCTTCGTGATCTCACGGTCGCTCACCTTGACGCTGCCTTCGGTGGCGTTGTCGATGCAGCCGATTACATTGAGCAGCGTCGTCTTGCCGCTTCCCGACGGGCCGACGATACTGATCAGATCGCCCTTTTCGATCGCAAGATCGATTCCCCTGAGCGCATATACCGTGGTTTTGCCGAGGGCGTAATTCTTTTTGAGGTTTCTAATTTCGATTATATTCACCGTTTCCTCCGCTCTATGACAAACAGGTGAGTGCCGAAAGAGATAAACTGTTTCGTTATTGCAGATATCATGCCGGATTCAGACGTTCAAAACATGCGTTTTATTGCATGGAACAATCATTTACAATCCTTTTAAGGTGAATCGATATCAACCCGGTTGTAAAAATTATATATGAATTTGATATAAGGCCTTCCCGCAATCCACGGGTGAATTGCGGTATTATTTCAGAGCTTTTGCCGTCATTTTGAGCAGTTTTTTCGACCTCGGGTCAACCCCGATCCCGGTATTTTCCAGCGCAACCGCCCCGAGTATCGGGTCGGCATTTTCAGGGCCGAAGATCACCTGCGCAACAGTTTCAGCTCCCATGAAAGCGACACGGGCAAATCCGTATTCATATTCGACCGGTGTCCCGTCGGCGAGTTCGTAGACCGCCCTGCCTTCAGGCTTGACACCCGCTTTTTTCAGCCTGCTCGCCGGAACGAGACAGTCGATCGCTCCGGTATCCACGAGAAAATCGTGCTCATACGGCCGCTTTGCCTTGGCCAGATCGCGTACCGCTACGGTGACTTTTGTCAAGCCCATACTTCCTCCTCTCAAAAGGGAAACCCGTTGCTCCCCGAATGAACATCATCGCAGTAAAAATACATTATTACTTCACCGCAAACTCTTCGGGACTGCCTCCATTTCATCGAGATATCGCCGGATTGCTTCTCTGCCCTTCTCCGTCAGGCTGACGAGCGTCTGCGGCTTTTTACCCGCGAATGTCTTTTCGATCGCGATTTAGGCCGCCTCTTCGAGGGTTGTCAGCTGAATCGAAAGATTCCCCCGCGAGATGTTCATTGCTCGCTGCAGTTCCATGAAAGGCACCGACGGCTGCTCGCTTCCGGCCAGATAACCTTAAAATAAGCCTAACCATTGTATGAGACGTTGTGTTGCCGCGGTACTGCCAAACATCGATGTTTTTCGAGGTTATCGGAAATTATATTAACTGCGGTAACTTCGATTGCTGAAGGCCATCGATCCCGGTGGAACAATTTCGATAAAAAGCGTCCCCGCTCATCCTGAACCATCACGGCATCGTAAGGTATCAGGCAACGGGTAAGGATCGAATCGAAATGCAACGGTCGAAATGGTCGCGAAAAATAGGATCAACAGCTACCATGTCCAAAAAAACCAAACGAAGCGCCGGCCGCCGGGGTATGCGGACACTGATGCGGCAGCGGCGCAGCGGGATCAAGAACGAACTGTACGGGACCATGGTTCGGTTTGCCAGGGCGTGCGGCGCGTACGACGAGTTCATGCGGCTGCCGCCGCTCGAACATGCGTTTCTTAAAAAACTTCAGTTCATGTCGGTGCGGATACGGGCCGAAAAAGAAAGCGGCATCGGCAATCAGATCGTCGCAGCGGTGAAGAAAGACCTCTCGAATTACCTCCGCTCGCAGAAAATCGATCTTGACGGATCGGATGAAGAGTTCACGATGTACGACCTGATCACCGCAGGTCAGACGTTGTGGCAGGCGGCGCGGTGCAATACCGAAGAGCCGAAATGGAAAGACGTTCTGGGGCGGCTCGGCCCCCTGATACGCCATTTCGAAGACAGGGAGGAATTCCTGCACGGCAAGATCATATTCGATTTTCTCCAGGGCATCATCGACATAGTTTCCCGACTCGACAAATATTTCATCTGGTTCACCATGGGCATGGAGTATGTCGGCCGCAATTTCGCGACGGTGTACACGATCCACCGCCAGTCCTGCATCCGTAAAAAGGTGGCCGTCGACGGCAGGCCCCGGCCGGCATACCGCGTCGGACGCGCCCTCTGGGTCGACGGCGTGAAATGGGCGGCGGTGAAGGGCGAACTGCTCGTTCCGTTCTGCAAGGCCGACCCCGGCCGGGAATATCCGGTGTTCGTGCAGTCGCACGCGCTGGAGCGATTAAAGGAACGGCTGTTTCCGGTGCCGGTTGACGACATACTGTTCGACATCAGTTTCGGACTTCCTGAAATCTCCCGCGGTCCTGCGGAAAAACTCTTCTTTTCGGTACGTCGGGCCAACTGTAAACTCGGCTACCTGCTTACCGACCTGATCGGCGATGAACTGATCGTACGGTCGTTTCTTTTCATCACCAACACCGGCACCGACGAAGGCCGCAAGTACAACGAGCGGCTGCGCGTGGAAACCTATTCGAAAAAATATTTCGGACTCGATTCGCTGCTCACCTACATTTCAACCGATATCTGCGTCGATCCGTTTTTCCGTTCCGTCCTGACAGACTGCGGTTGCGAGGGGCTGGTTCGTTTCAAGGAGTTCTTTTCCGAAATCGAGAGCGACAATACGTTTTCCGCGAACCTCCGCCGGGAGCTGGCGCTTGAAGAGGAGGTTGGAAAATCGGATGAAACAAGTGCGCTAAAACCGTCGTTTCACTGATTGCTCATCTTTAAAACTCCACCACCGCCAGTGATTACCCGCCTCTTCACCGCTCGAATATAATTTTACTCCATGCACCGCCCGCTCATTCTTCTCCTCACCCTCGCCATTACGACGTCAGCCGTCGAATTGCGTCTCGAAGGATATGTGCCTCACAGACTCGACACCCTGTTGCTTACCCGCGAGTACGACCGCATCAGCAAAACTATCGGTCTTACCCCCGAAGATAATGCCGGCTCGTTGCACATCATCTTCTACCGTTACTATGAGCAGCGCAAAACCGGCATCCGCCTTCCCGAATGGGGCGGGGGCGGGGCGATCGGGGAGGACGGTATCGTGATCCCGGTGGACCGGCAATCCGCCTTTTACCGTTCCGATATGGAAAGAATCATCCTTCATGAGATGGTGCATGTCGCGCTTGCGCGTGCGTATGGCCATCTTCGTATCCCGCGCTGGTTTCACGAGGGAATGGCGATGACCCTTTCGGGAGAGCTCCAGTTCGAGGAGCAGCTGTTTCTCTCGCGGGCGATCATCACCCGGTCGCTCGTCCCGCTCGATTCGATGGAGCGGCTCAATCGGTTCAGCCATTGGCGGGCGCAGGTGGCGTACAGCCAGTGCCATTTCGCCGTGGGTTTTCTTCTCGACACCTACGGCTACGACCTGATCCCCGAACTGCTGCGGGAGTCGAGAAAAACGCGCCGCTTTGAAACCGCGTGCCTGCGGGTCTTCGGGCTCACCGTACCTGAGCTGGAACGGCTGCTTCGGAAGGAGATGGCTTCCCGCTACCGGCTGCTCTTCCTTTTTGCCGACTACTCCTCCTTCTGGATCGGCATTGTCGGGCTGGCGATTGTCGCGTTTGTCGCAACCAAAATCCGCAACCGGCATAAAAGGGAGCGAATGGAGCGCGAGGAGAGGGATGCCGCGGAATCGGCGGATATCGGACATTGAAGGGTAGATTCCGTTGTAGAGACGCACGGCCGTGCGTCTCTATTTCCCCCGCACCATATCGGTCCTGCGCCATCCGGTCGCTTCGGCGACAACCGGGATGAGCCCCTCGGCGATGGTCTGGTGGTCGTAGCTATGCGGATGTCCGTAGAGGGCGCCGTTTTCTGTGTGGTACTCGAAATACCGTATATCGGTACGGCCCGATTTTGTCTGCCGTTCGACGATCGCTTTGACATGTGGGATAAGCGCATCGGTGGGCCAGACCCTGGTGGCGCAGCAGATGATTTTTACCCCGGGATACTGTTTCCGCAGCCGGTCGATAAACGCAATGTAGCCTGCGTCGAATTTCGCGCTGTCGGCGTAAGGCGGTTCCGCCTGAAAATCGTTGATACCGATGTTGATTACCGCAACGTCGGCCCTCCATTCTGAAAAATCCCAGCGTGGCGAAGCAATGCCGCGATTTGCCGAAGAAATGAGCGTCCGGTCATAATAGAAGGGCAGTTCCCTGCCTTTGTCGATGCCGTTGTAATTGCGCACGAGTCCTTTTCCCGAAATGGCGATGATGTGGTACTGCGCCCCGAAGGCCCGGGCGATAAGCGGGCCGAACGCCCTGTTCGTGTTGGTTGCCGCCAGGATGATCGAATCATCCTTCCCTGCCGGACATTCGCGGCTCATGTATTCATTGGAAAACCCGACGGTGTAGGAGTCGCCGATGAATTCGATTTTCCGCTGTGGGGGATCGGGCGCCGCGGCAAGTTTCCTGCCCGGATCGAGGACCAGCCCGAAAAACGACGACGGCGATTGCGCCGACTCCGACCGCTTGACAATAAGCAAACGGTGATTGCGGTCGGTGAGGTTTTTCGCCACCGCGAATGTCTCCTTCTGCGGCCGGGTCTGGAAGGTTGCCGTGAGGACGCCGTCGACAAACGCGTCGAAGCAGTCGACTCCCTCGAAAACCGCGCTGCACGATGTCCCCGCGAAGACGGTCTGTATGGTGATCCCGGGCCAGTCGAACACGAAACGGTCGGGCAGGGAACGCTCGACGCGGCCCATATAACGAATTGCCGGGTCGGCCGGGGAGATGAGGGTCGCTGCAGCGGATGCCGTTACCATGATAAAAAGGACGAGAATCGATTGATGAAAGCGCATGTGACAGTTCCGACGGAATCCGTATACACCATATGGGAGTATCAGGAAATCACCGGGATAATCCTCTATTCCTTCAGCATCCGAAGCATCTCGCCAAGCTCCTCTTTAATCGTCTTCATCGAGACGGTCCGGTCGTCATGCCGCTTCGGCTGCGGGGGTGTTTCCTGCTTCTCCTGTTCATCAAAATGCTCTTTCGACTCGGCAAGTTTCTTTTTGGCCCCGGGGATGGTAAATTTCTCTTCGTAAAGCAGGTATTTGATGTAATCGATGATTTTGATGTCTTTATCGCGGTACGCCCGGTTCCCGGCCCGGTTTTTCTTCGGCCGCAGCTGCGGAAATTCGCTCTCCCAGTACCGCAGCACATGCGGTTCGAGGCCGGTCATGCCGCAGACTTCACTGATGGAATAATACACTTTCGGATTTTCGTTCATTTTCCGTCTGCTCCTGAATTATACGTAACCGCCAGACGCCGCGCATTTTTTGCTTACGAAACAATACGGCGGCATATTCCGGTTGGTTGATTTCATGGCTGTGCGGCTACCACCACTCCGGTTTCGATTCGCGGACCATCAGGTCCTTTACCGCGAGCTTGGCACTTTTCCCTTCGAAAAGAGCCCGGTACACCTCCTGCGTAATCGGCATTTCAATTCCGTGTTTGCGCGACAGATCGTACGTCGAGCGGGTGGTTTCCACGCCTTCGGCAACCATGGTCATCTTTCCGAGCGCCTCACTGAGCGTCAAGCCGGAGGCGATGAGCTCCCCCATGCGGCGGTTGCGGCTGTGTTTGCTTATACAGGTGGTGATCAGGTCGCCGATGCCGGCAAGGCCGGAAAAAGTCGATTCCTGTGCGCCGAGCTTTCTGCCGAGCCGCATCATTTCGGCGATGCCGCGCGTCATGAGCGCACCCTTGGTGTTGTCGCCCAGCCCGAGGCCGTCGCAGATCCCCGCCGCAAGGGCAATGACGTTTTTGACGCTTCCGGCAAGTTCAACACCCCGGATATCGGTGTTGGTATAGATGCGAAAAGTTTTTGTTGTAAACGCCTCCTGGATTTTTGTCGCACACTCGATATCCTCACCGGCAGCGACAACCGTGGTCGGCAGTTCACGCGAAACCTCCCGGGCAAGCGAAGGTCCCGAAAGCGCCACCACCTTCGAGGAAGGAAGGTGCGGAACCTCCTCAAGCAGAATATCGCTCATGAGCGTGAGCATTCCGGTCTCGATCCCTTTCGCGACAATCACCCAGTAGTGAATCCGGTCGATGATCTCCTGTGGAACCGAGGCGACCATCCGTTTCATGGTCGAACGCATGGTTTGTGACGGGACTGCGCAGATGATGCACTCCGACGGAGAAATCGTCAGAGAAATATTATTGTCGATCTCAATTGCTTCGGGAATGCGGATACCGGGCAGCTTGACGGGGTGTTCCCTCTTTTCACGCAACATTTCGGCATCATGCGGATTGAATTCCCACATGCGGATTGTATGATCGCCACGCTTCTGCAGCATCACCGAAAGAGCGATTGCCCAGCTTCCCGCACCAAGAATTCCGATCTTCACCTTTCCTCCCGATCTCCGGCAGCTGACTTTACCCGAATGCCACGTATGCTCCGGACAGGTATCCGGCTTCTTAAAATATATTGTATGCCCTCTCCGGGCTCAAAAGACTAGGTTCATCACCCATGGACCGCACGAAGTCCCGCATCGTCGGCAAGCTGCTTTTACTCGTCACGCCACGGCAGTATTGTCGCTCTCCTGGAGACTGCGGGGACGGCGTTTCGGCCTTTTTGCGGACCGGTATTCGAGCACAACCGGACAGCCCTTAAAATCATATGTTTCGTAAATTTTATTCATGAGATACCGGTGATAGGAGGGGACGATCTCCTTCGGATTTGATGCAAAAAAACGAAAGAGCGGAAATAGGGCCGCGATCTGTTTCGCGCCGAGAAACCGAACGGGATTTTCAGGGATGGCGGGATGGGGATGGATGCGTACCCACGAAAAAAGGTTGTCCTCAAACTCGGCAGCGCCAACCCGGAACACCAGACGTTCCTTGATTTTAAGCGTTATATCAACCACGGTTGTCGTCCGCTGCCCGGTAAGCGCGGAGATTGCAACCATGGGAATGAACTGCAACTCCTTGTACTGACGGCGGCTCTGCGCGACCAGCTGATCGAACGTCCTGTGGTCTTTCGGGAGACAATCCCACTTATTCCATGCGAGGAGGACCCCCTTGCGCAATTCGAGTATTTTACGCAGAATGCGAAGGTCCTGCACGCCGATATTGCCGGTAACATCGACCAGTAGGGCGCAGACGTCGCACCGCTCGATGCTTTCAAGCGCCCGGAGGTTGGCGTAGTACTCCATGTCGTGTTTTACATGCGATTTCTTTCTGAGTCCGGCGGTATCGATCAGGACGATCCGCCTGCCGTGATAGGACATCATCGAGTCGATGGCGTCGCGGGTGGTTCCCGGTTCGTCGTCAACGATCATCCTTTTTTTGTGAAGAAGCATATTGACAAGAGAGGACTTGCCCGTGTTGGGGCGGCCGATGATCGCCAGCCGCACCGCCGGTTCGGACTGCCCCGATGCCGCGGCGTCGCCGGTGCGCTTCGCGCGCACGAGTGCAATCGCCTTGTCGAGGACCTCGGCGACGCCGCTTCCGTGCAGCGCACTGACCGGATACACCTTCCCGAGCCCGAGCGACATAAACACGCCGGTCTCGTCAAGGACCCGGCGCGACTCGGCCTTGTTGACAACGCACAACACCTTTTCAGGTGCCGTCCGCCGTATCGTCCGGGCGATCTGAAGGTCGATATCGGTCGGACCGGTTGTCGCATCAACCAGAAACAAAACAGCCGCCGATTCATTGACGGCAACACGAACCTGCTCGCCTATGGCCTCCGTGAGTGCACGGTGGTCGGCGGGGACCAGCCCACCCGTATCGACAAGGATAACCGTCTCGCCGTTCCATTCAGTCGTATAATAATTGCGATCCCGTGTAACTCCAGGCTGATCGTCGACTACCGCCAGCCGTTTTCCGATTATACGGTTGAACAGGCTCGACTTTCCGACATTAGGCCTTCCGATAATTGATATGATAGGCGGTGATGACAATGCGAACTCCTTTTAAACCGCTAACAAAGTACCTTTTTCGGAAGGGATTGTCAATATCATTGCTGTGTGAAGCACAGCGTCTTTTTAATAATTTTCTTCGTTGTAGAAAGGAGTACCCTGTCCGCCGCCTGCCTGCGGGAAGCCGCTACGGCGAAGGCGGGGGGGCAGGTCCCGGCGAGGAAAATGGGTAACACGGCATTCTCATTTACCCCTGATACCATTTCCTCAATCTTCAGAAATAAACCCGACCTCGTAGTAGCCGCCGACTGACTGGTAATAGGAATGCACCCCGACGAAAACCGGCGGTCGGAACCGCTCAGGGATGACGAGCGTGTCAATGTTTTTGAAGGCTCTTGGTGCGGTCGCCGAATCCGGGGTGGTGCTGAGAAAAAAGGTGGTCTGGGATCCTTTGGCAATGAGGAAAACGGCGTGTGCCGATTGGTCGGTGATGATGTACCGGTCGGTGTCGTTTACCGTGGCTATGACGCCGAAACAGTGTCTCCGCAACGTGTCGGCGGTCAGCGGTGTGCCGTTCGGCTCCTGCTCGGCGGGATGGGTGAAGAAGACGATCGAATCGCTTGACGGAATAAACACCGCGCCGTTTTTCGAAACGACACTCTCCTTCAGGCGCAGGACGTAACGGCTGTTGCCCTGGAGCGGTTCGACGCATTGCAGCAGTGCCGAATCACGGGACATGTTCCAGACAATCGCGTAGGCATAGAAGGGCGGGTTGAACACGAATCCGACCACTGCCGAGTCGGCAGGCTGCTCCGTAAACACCGCTTCGGTTTCACCCCACGGTGCAATGGTGTCGCGCTCCTCCGCATGTGCGAAATGAAACGTATCGCCTGGCTGGTCGGAGGACACGACGCACGAGAGAAGCAACGCGACCGGCGCAAGAGCGGTACGCAGGATGGCGGCGGCAGTATAAGGCGAAAGGGTATTGAGACGCATCTCGGCAACTCATCTTGAAAGGGTAAGATGTTTAATTTTACTTCGGTAAAATAGAATTTCTGATTCCGTCGGTTCACCTCACTCCAACTCCCGCGTTGCGGGAGCGGGGTGATGAGGTGAGTCGACAAAAGAAAACTCGGTAACGTTTATCGTACCGAAGTAGAATTAATATTATATGGTAAACGGTGGCAACCAGCAAGGGGAAGGGAGAGAATTGTGGGACTGACCGGTACCGCCGGTGGTAATTTATCTTTATACTATGAGCCTCTCCACCCTCCCCTTCAACCTTCTAGTGGTCTGCGGCCCCACGGCCTCCGGAAAAACCCCCCTCGCCGTGGCGCTCGCACGGGAACTGGGCGGCGAGATCATCAGCGCCGATTCCCGTCAGGTTTATCGCGGTCTTGATCTGGGCAGCGGGAAGGATCTGCATGAATACACGGTCGGCGATAGCCGGGTTTCCTATCATATGATCGACATTGCCGACCTTGGGGAAATCTACACTCTTTACCACTATCAGCGGGATTTCTCCCGGGCATTCAGGAAGGTAACCGGCCGCAGCCGTCTGCCTGTTCTCTGCGGAGGGACCGGCCTCTACATTGAAGCCGTGCTGCGCGGCTATGCGGTTCCCCCGGTCCCCGAAAACCGGCCACTCCGTTTACAACTGATGAAACGGAGGCGCGACGATCTTGAAGCCATGCTGCGTGACCTCGACGGGGAGCTCCATCGACGCACTGACTTGAGCAGCAAAAAACGTATCGTGCGGTCACTTGAAGTGGCGATGCACCGTCAACATGCTTCAGCGCCGGAAAACCACGGTCCCCCGCTTCCGGCCATCACCCCCCTGATTCTCTGCACCCGGTGGGAACGGCCTGCGCTCCATGAAAGGATCGACCGGAGACTTGATGAACGGCTGTCGCAGGGAATGGTCGACGAGGTGCGCCGCCTGCGCGAGGAGGGACTTCCCGATGAGCGGCTGCTCATGCTCGGTATGGAGTACAAATATATCACCCGGCATCTTCGCGGGCAGATCGACCATGCCGCGATGGTCGCACAACTCCGCCGCGCGATTCATCAGCTTGCCAAAAGGCAGGAGACGTACTTTCGCGGCATGGAGCGGCGGGGATGCTCCATCCACTGGATCGATCGGGCCGAGCTGTCACGCGCGCTTGCTGTCGTGCGGCGCTCCCCATCCGGCGGGTCCGCCCTTCCGGCAGACAGGTGAAACCGCCGCAGCGCAATAACGCTCGACGATAACGCGGTCTGCCGGGGCCCATGCCATCGAAAGGGCCTCTTCCGGGAGCACGAACCTGATTTCCGCATGATCGAGCGGTTGCGGTTCCCTGTCTGAAGTGATCGTGCAGACAAACGGAATAAGTTCAATTGCAATCCAGGTGTAATCCCAGGCACTGGCTGTCAGCTTCCGATGGATGGTAATCTTGGCATCAAGCTCTTCGCCGATCTCCCGGTGCAGGGCGGCGGCGGGCGTCTCGCCGGGGCGGACCTTTCCTCCCGGGAATTCCCAGAGACCGCCGTTTGACTGCTGCGGTTTTCTGCGCGCGGCGAGAAACCTGTCGCCGCGTTCAATCACCGCGCAAACGACCTTCCGACGCGGTGACACTCACCACATCTCTTTCGTATAATTGAACAGTTCGCCCGGTGCGGGGTAATGGATGTTCTCGTACCCTTTGCTGCGCAGTGCATCGCGAAGCGAAAGCGACTGCTCCGGCTCGCCGTGCACCAGGAAGATATGTTTGAGCCTCGACGGCGGTGTATAATTGACATAATCGAGAAGGTTTCTGCGGTCGGCATGGGCACTGAAGGCGTCTATGATTTCTACCTTGCACCGTACCGTATGCTCCTCGCCGAACACCCTCACCACATGCTGCCCGTCCATGATTTTACGGGCGAGCGTCTCCCTGGCGGCATAGCCGACAAACAGCAGCATGTTTTTCGGATTATCAAGATTATTGCGCAGGTGATGGAGTATGCGTCCCCCTTCCGCCATGCCCGATCCGGAGATGATGACATGCGGATAGGCGAGAGCGTTGAGCTTTTTCGAGCCCTCGACATCGTGAATATAAGTCAGCCGCTTGAAACCGAACGGGTCTTCATGGCCATCAAGAAAGAGCCTTTTAGTTTCGCGGTCGAGATATTCGGGATAACTTCTGAACACATCGGTCGCATCGCACGCCATCGGGCTGTCGACAAAAATCGGCATGTCGGGGATGCGGTTCTGGTTAAATAATTTGTGGAGCACATAGACCAGAAGTTGCGTTCGTCCCACGGCGAACGATGGGATGATGATCTTGCCGCCGGCGGCCGCGGTCGTTCGGATCGCCGCGGCAACCACTTCTTCGACATGCTCATAGGTATCGTGAAGACGGTTCCCGTAGGTTGTCTCCATAACCAGCAGATCAAGATCGCGCAGCACGTTCGGATCGTGCATCAGCGGTATGCCCGGACGGCCGATATCGCCGCTCAGACCGAGCTTGTAGGTGCGACCGTGCTCCAGTATCTCAAGATGAACCCCGGCGCTTCCAAGGATGTGTCCGGCATCCCGGAAGACCGCTTCAACCTGCGGCGCAATAGTAAAAGGACGGTCGTAGTCGATCCCGGCGAACAGCTCGAGGGTCGCTTCGACATCCTTGATGCGGTAAAGAGGCTCGATTTCGGGCTGATGGCTCCGCCGCTTGATCCTGTTGACCCATTCAAGATCCTTCTCCTGAAGGTACGCGCTGTCGCGGAGCATGATTTTACACAGGTCAATTGTTGCCGGCGTGGCGTAGATCGATCTGCAGAAACCATTTTTTACCAGATTGGGAAGGTTCCCGCTGTGGTCGATATGGGCATGGCTCAAGATCACCGCATCGACCGCTGCGGGATCGAAGACAAAATTGAGGTTTTTCCGGTACGATTCTTCACGTCTCCCCTGAAAGAGGCCGCATTCGAAGAGTATTTTTTTCCCATTGACCGTTATAAGAATCTGCGACCCGGTCACTGTCTGGGCACCGCCGCAAAACTGAATCTGCATAAAGGGATTCCTCCTCCAGAAAAAGTATGTTATAATAATACTTTGCGGTTTGATGATTGTACATATACGATTTTTATCCGGCATTTCGGATTTCATCTTCGATATCCTGGATGACGGATGTATGGTTGAAAAGTCATCACGACGAGGTAATATGGCCGGAATTGTTGAACATCCCGTTTTCGATACCAAGATATATATCGGCAGAGAGATCAACAATATCACGCTGATGGAACTTATCGGCCGGGGCGCCATGGGCGCCGTGTTCGTCGGCTATCAGAAGTCGCTGAAACGTAAAGTGGCGGTCAAACTCTTTCCGAAGCAGGCGGCAAGCGCCGGTAATTACCGTATTCATTTCCGTGAAGAAGCGGAAATCGTTGCGGTGCTCAACCACCCGAATATCGTGCAGGTAATCGATATGGGGGAAACCCCGGAATTTCTTTTTATTGTCATGCAACTGGTGGTGGGTGAAGACCTGCGCACCATGATCCACCGCCATCAACTCCACCCGGTTCCCGCGAAACGTCTCATTGACCTTCAGAAAGTGCTCGACATCATGCTGCCGATGCTTGATGCCCTCTCCTATGCCCATGAGGAGGGGGTGATCCACCAGGATATAAAACCGGGGAACATTCTTATTGAAGAAAGAACAGGCCGACCCTATCTTGCGGATTTCGGGATAGCACGCTCGGCAATGAACGAAGACGGCGACGAGCCCGCCATGATCATGGGAACACCCATGTACATTGCCCCGGAACAGATCTGCGAGGAGCAGAGCGATCCCCGGTCGGACATTTATTCCGCTGGAACCGTTCTATATGAGGCGATTGCAGGGAAACTTCCCTTCCAGAAAACGACCGTTGAGGCGCTTCTCAACCTCAAAATGAATACCCCCGAAGCTCTTTTTACCATGTCTCCGTCACAGTTCTGCCAGGGTATCGATACAACCCTCGAAACGATTATGCTCAAAGCGATCGCACCACGTAAAGAGGACCGGTATCAGAACTGTCGCAGTTTCTATCATAGCCTGTCAGTATATGCGAAAAATCGTTTCAGCGGGGGGACCGTATGAGTACTGAGCACCATACCTCCCTGCCGCAGAAGACGGCCGAACAACTCCTCAGGCTGTTCAATGTCGTATTCAACAGCGCCATGTTATACGGTGGTTCGCATCCGACAACACTCAAGAGCATCGAGCCGTTTTTCGAGTCCCTGTCGAAGGCCCTCGCTGCCGCGGGGATGATCTCGCTGGTGGTCGACCGGGAGAGCCTTTTTCTCGAAGAGTGGCCCGCTGATAGGATAATCAACACCCGTCGTCTGCTGCAGCAGTTCGGAAAATCGGGCATCGTCTCGATTACCTTTGAAAAAGGCATCGCTCACAACGACATCGAACTGCTTATCCGGTATGCCGGCAACAGCACTGCCATCACTCCCGTCGAACAGATACGGCAGGTTTTCCGGCAATCGGGGTGCACCGGAATAAAACTGAACTATGTCCACTACGGTAAAATCACCAACGACCAGGCGGTTGTCGGCAAAAACAATACCGGGGCGGCAGCGGGGCCGGCGCACGGAGCGCCTGTTTTCGGTACCGGGGAGAGGTCGCTGCAACAGCTTGAGGAGGTGCTCTCCCTCGCCCGCCTTTTCGAGCACCCTGAACAAAGCGCGGCAGCCTTCTCGAAAACGGCGCTCGACCCGGAAACGACCGATGAGGCGGTCCGCTCGCTTGCGGGCCTGCGCAGTTCGATCCATCTGGACAATGCCCCGTCCGTCGACCTGCTGCTCAATGCGGTTTACGAATTGAAAGTCGATCTGCAGGAAGCTATCGCGGTGCAGAAGGAGACCGGCAAACTGCTCGCCTCGACCGAACCGCTCAACGATGAAATGGACAACCTTACCTGCGATGTTATCATCAAGCTTGTCCGCGAAGAGTACGGAAGCGGCGGCATACCTATGAGACGTATGGCGGAAATCATCCGCAGGATGCTACCTGATTCCAATGAACTCAAGCGACTGCTGCCGAGGCTTAAACCCGCGCTTCTCGACGCCGGCATGTCACTCCCCGATTACCTGCAGCTGATCCGTACGCTTAATATCGAATTCGAAAGTGAGTCGCTCGCCGGTACCCTCCAGGAAGCCGCATCGGGAATCGGTGCATCGGTCGATGAACTGGTAAATGCCATCCGGTCACAGCCCGATGACGCCGCGCGTCTGCTGGTTATGGCCTCGGAGATCCGTAAAGGAACCAAGGAGGATGATGCGCAGCTGTCGTCGATGCTGACCGAGTACATCGAGAAGGTCAGTACCAGCTTTGCCCTCGGATCGCGCGAACTATCAGGAAGCGGCGGCGGCAGCACGGTGCTTAAACAGATGCTCGGGCAGCTTGAAGGCCAGCTTCTTGACAACCTTAAAAAATACGGCGTCGAGGAACCGGTGCTCGTGAAAGTGGGGGGGCTGCTCGCGCAGCGCCTCGACTCGGTTTTTGACAAGGCGGCCGCACAGTGGATCACCACCGAACTGGATACGAAACCGCATCTGACGCCGCAGGAACTTTCCGAGCAGCTCGTTCGCTTGGTGGGTGAGCAGGCACAGCTCGACCGCCTGCATGATCCGGTCATGGCGGCACTCACCGCCCGGGGGTTCGATAAGGAGCAGATGGAGAATCTGCTGAAAAAACTCGCCGGCAGGATCGCCGCCGGAAAGATGTTCAAGCTTCCCCCCGGCATCCTCTCGGCAAACAACATGCAATTCCTCCTCGACCGCGAGATAAAACAACATCAACGCTATAAAACGCCCTTCGCATCGCTGATGGTGACGATTGAAGGGTTGTCGTCCGACGGTGCGTCACGACGTCCATCCGATGATGAAACCGTGACGATGCTGCCGAAAATATTCTCTTTAGTTAAGCACGTGCTTCGCGACATCGACCTGGTTGGAAGCCTCGATGTGCCCGACGAGAAGGCTGCTTTCGCCCTCCTGACCATGACCGACGGGGCCGGCGCGAAGATCGCCCGGGGGCGCATCATCAAAAAAATCGATACCATCAAGATGAAAATCGGCAATAACGAAATGATGGTGATTGTTGCGGCCTCGACTGCCGCCCCGGATGCCGAAGTAAAGTACACCATGAAATCCTACCTGGAGCTGGTCCGCCGCAGCCATGCGGAAGCGGTCGGCGCGATTGCCGGACCTTCTCACTGAAGACTAACCACCTCAAGAAAAACATCGGCTGCGGCAGTGTTAGGGGTTTTTTAAATTTTGATGTATTTTAAAAGCGATTTGCACCCTTAAGGCACAAACGAAAGGGTTGAAAAACCGGCCGGGGAAGCGGTTTCCTCCCCGGAGCAATCCTGAGAAGTGCTTTCAGTCATCAGTTGCGCGAGAGAAACGTTCAATGGTACTGCGTAAAATACTTTACAATCCACATTTTCAAATCTCGCTGTTTGGATTGTTTACCCTTTTCTTTATTATGAAAGGGGTCGATACTGGGAAACACCTTCTTTTGATGATACCTTTTTTGATGATTGCCTCCTGTTTGATGCTTTTCAGACCATCCCTTATCCTTCTCCTTTTTATCTGCACTTTTTACATCGGCGATTCACTGATTACCAGAAAGATGATCTCCGTTGTTGCCGTTGACATCACTTTTATTGTCCTCTGCGCAGCTTTCTTCTCGAAACTTTTCACGGAGGGCGACCTTTCGTTCCATTTATCGGATACGAAACGGAAGGCAACCATCACGCTGTTGGTCTTTTTTGTCGTTTCGGCTTTTTCCGTGCTCCTGAACATGCAAACGAAAGAGGGCGTCGACATTCTTGTTTCCTTATGGTATATGGTCAATGTGATCCAGCTCGTCGCTGTTTTTCTGATTTTTTCACAGAAGGAGATTGCCGCCTCAAGGGAACAGTGCATCAACCTCGTTTTGCTGCTCTCGGTTTTCGAAGGGGCGATTGCATTGCTGCAATACGGTCAAGTGGGGAACAACAGCATCAACACCCTTAGAAATGTCACGGGCACATTTCCAACCCACCATGCCATGCTGGGGAACATGATGGTTTTCCCCCTTGCCTTATGCATCTACCGTTTGAGCACCACCGGGCGTCTGTTGGGTAAAATCGGTTATCTGTCGGGTGCCGTACTGTCGTTTGATATTATCGTGATTTCCGGTTCCCGGAGTTCGCTTGTCGGAATTATTTTATCAGTCGTTATCTGGTTGTTGGCCAATTTCGGCATCAACAGGACCTATCTCGTATCCTTCATGGTTGTCGGAGTATTCGGGATAGTACTTTTTCTGTTCAGTCCGCTTCATATGGTGGTAATCGATACCATTAAAAACGGCGAAACCAGCATGCTGGATATGAGTTCCTATCAGCGATTGCTCATATGGAAGGGTGCGCTCCAGCAATTCGCCGAAGCACCGCTTGTTACCAAATTATTCGGAATAGGGATCGGCAATTATTACACTATGAAATATTCTTTCCAGATGATGGAGGGCTTCAACTGGGCTTCGGGGGCGCATAACAATTATCTTCATGTCCTCATCGAAACGGGGATCATTGGATTCGCCGTTTTTATTTTCTTTTTCGGATTTATCCTCACCGCCCTTAAACAGCGATCGAAAAGCGATACGTTGTGCCGGGTTCTCTTTTATGCGACCCTGGCATTCTGCTTCAGTGGATTGACACAGGAAACATTCTGGTTCCAACCCGCCTTCTGCAGATTCTGGCTGATTTACACCTTGTTCCTCGGACTCTGCCTGGGGGATAGTGACCGTAATCCCTCCTCAACCGTTACCGCATAACAAGATGAGACATGGCATTCAGCGTCTCCGGTGTGCCGGAATGTAACGGAGGGGACTATTTAAGCTCTTCAAGAATCGATTGAAACGCCGGGGAAGTTCTCACATGGATCCGGAAATATTCCTGTGCAAGGAGAAAAAAGAAGAGCGCGGCCATATACGGGACGATGATCATGGCCATGAGCAGTATGCGTTTCGGTTTCGACTTGTATTCGGGCACCATTGGTACATCAAGGATAATAAGGGGAGACACATCTTTCGACTCCTGCAGTTTTGCCTGTTCATATTCCTTCGTAAGAAGAAGGATCAGCTTTTCCTGTACCTCGAGATCCCTGAACAGATTGAAGTATTCAGGAAGAAGTTTGGTGGCACGCTCCAGGCTCGGAAGGACATCTGTGTCATAACCGGACTCGAATTTCTTGAGCCGATCCCTCAACACACGGGAACTTGATTTTAGATCAAGCATTTCCGGAGTATTGGCACTGAACTCGTATTCCAGGGCTTTTATCCTGAGTTCATTGAGCACCTCTTCAGATTTCAGATCCGCATAAATACCTAAAGATAATTTCAATTGCTGGGGAATATCATACGCCTTATTATCCGTCTGAAATTTACTGAATGCCGACTGCAGACTATCAAACTTTATCTTATTGTCCGACAACTGCCGCCCGATAAACAGCCTGTTCCGGCTTGCACGGTCTATACTGACGGTTTTGACGGTTGAATCAACGAGAAAATAGGTATATTCCGCCATTAATCGGGCGGTATCGGGTGATGTATGATAGCTTACAATGGTAAAAGAAAGTATTTTGGAATAGGCGAACCCCCCCTTTTCATTGGATTCCAGGAATAACGCTTTGGCCAATATTTTAAGTGCCCGTTCAAATTTATTCTTTTTGTCGTCGAGTTGGTAATTGTTGTATAATTTAAACCTGTCTATTATTTTAGCCCGAAGTTGTCTGCTCCAGAATATTGTTTCAATCTGTTCCGACATTACATTGTTCGAAAAGAGCGATGACGCTGAAAAATCCAGAATGCCCGAAATACCCAAAGCGTTGTCGTTGGTTACCGGAGGAAGAAATACCGCCTCGGAACGGTACTGTTTTTTAACGATTACAAACGCATATACCGCCGACAGAATAATAATAAGAGCAAGGTGAAGCAGGATAATGATTCTTCGTTTGAGCAAAATCATTATATATGGAGAAAAATCGAGCTGTTTAGATGTCACACATCCTCTCGCTTTCCTGTCTGACTTCCAGGGACTTCCGGCAATTTAAAGAAAATAACATTTATAATAGCTTTTATCCATTTTTTCATAATTTGAGGGAAACCTTGGAATATTCATTTTTAGTTCCGGCCGGTTGCGAAAGATCTTGTAAAAGCAACGGTTACACAATTGATACCCCTTTCTCGGCGTATGGATTGGATCGGACATCCGCGGCGGCACCGGATTTATTAACCTATTTAACTATCAGATACCATCGTCCCTCTTTCTTCAAAAATCCTTCGGCAGTCAGCGTTTCAAGCAGGAGTGTAACGGTTGTCGAATCCGTTTTCAATGTCCGGATTATTGCCCCGGCACTGCAACGTCCCTTTCCGAGCAGCAGCCTCAGGATTGCGCCGCGCACCTGTCGGCGCGATCCGGCAAACGGAGGCTGTTTTTTATAACCGGTACTCCTGCGCGAGAGGTTGCCGACCTCTTTTTTGAGCATGGCGCCGTAATCCATGAGCGCCGAGTACCATCTCCGTGGGCTGCAACGGTCAAGCGCTGCAGCGGCGATAGGAAGGATCGCGGCATCATCGATGGTCTTCTGCTCGTTGAAGAAATGGTGGATAAACACCGTGCGGATATTCGTTTCAAGGAAAAGCGTCGGTTGATTATAGGCAAACGCCGCAATCGATGCGGCGGTTGCCGGCCCGATGCCGGGCAATGCCCGAAGCGCTTCAGGGTCTTTTGGCACAATTGCGTCATGCTCGCGTACGATGACTTTTGCCGCCCGGTGCAGAGCAACCGCCCGCCGGTTGTACCCGAGCCCCTGCCAGCAGGCAAAAACGGCTTCGAGCGGAGAAGCGGCAAGTGCGGCAATATCGGGGAACCGTTCGATGAAGGCGGCAAATTTATCAATTACCCGATCAACCTGCGTCTGTTGAAGCATTACCTCGGAAACGAAGATATGGTAGGGATCGTAATCGCTGCGCCAGGGGAGTGTGCGGCCATGATACCTGAAGTAGCGGTAGACTTTACTACGAAACAGATGGATTTCTTCGGGTCGGGGGGTTTTCATGGTAAATGAATACGGAGGACGAGGGATTGCCTTCGGCGCTACCTCACATCCGTTCGGTGGTCGAAAGGTCCACGCTCCCAGTGTCCTCCTATGAATAGGGCCAGCCACCTGCTGCGGTATCCGGCCCTATTCATAACGGAGGACGAGGGATTCAAACCCCATCGTTTGAATCCATGCCTAATCGATTGATTTATAAAGCTGTTTTACAATCAACCGAAAAAACTTGGACACATTTCAGCCAAACTTCAAAACTGATCCGAAACAATGGATCTTCGCACTTCAGGATTTTCTTGAATCCTTTCTCCATTTATAATATTTGGCTGTTTTAAAAATACATAATTAGTGTCTGTCCGGAAACCCCCGTTTTTTGAAGCGGGCGGATTTTTATTGCCCGACCGGCGGTTGTTTACCAGGCTCACAAGTTGACTATCACATACAAATCCGTGTCGACACGGACTCAAGATTGACTAATAGTAACATGCGAACGCACCCCCGTCAACCCAATCAAATTACCGCCGGAGATTCAGGCGGCTTTTTTCCGCACGCCCCTGGGCTGCATCTCTTTTTCAAGTTCACGCTCCTGAAGAATGCACCCAAGACGATGGATGTTTCGCGCAACTATCGCCAATGCAACATAGCGCCTGAATCCTTCAAGTCCGTAATCTTTGCAGCGATCGAGACCGTTATGTTCAAGCGCATTTATCGCCGATTCAACCGCCGAATGCTTCCGGCGGAGTTCCCCGAACCGTTCACAGCCTTCATGCACCTGTTCCTCGGGACTCCGTCCGCCTTTCTTCGGCGGTACGACAAAATCGAGTTCTTTGCGCAAGTCCTGCTGATTCTGTGGACTGTGAAACCCTTTATCATAGCTGCAGGAGCGCAGCATCGGAAAACGTTCCTTCGTTTCCCTGGTGATTGCCACGGCTATCTGGTCATCGGTTTGCTCCTCCATGACCATATGATGCAGAATAAACCGGTCTGAAGATTCAACGATGCACACTCTCAAGCCAAGCTCCTGTGGGACACCGGCCTTTCCCTTGGCGATCCATTCGGTATGCGGCTCGAAAAGTGAAAACACTTTTTCATTATGCCGATCGCGTCTGATCAGGCGATCACTACATGATTTTATTGACCGCGTCAACTACGGAAAACTAGCGGCATATAGTTCGAATCGTTTTTGTGAGTTCGGAAAGCGACTCCACATGCAGAATCTGTTCCCTGTTGTTGCTTACCTGCATGACCCCGGCAATTCTGGAAAGGATGTCAACATGCAGATCATTGTGAACAACAGGTGAAAGAAGGAAGAAAATGAAATGGACGGGTTCACCATCCGGCGCATTCCACTCAACACCCTGCTTCGAAATACCGACCAGAAGAACCGGATCGGTGATGGATGTTATTCTTACATGGGGAATGGCAATGCCCGAACCGATGGCTGTTGAATAATCAGCTTCCCGACTGATGATTGACGCGAGTATGCTTTCGCTGTCAATATGCTTTGCAATCCGGGATAATTTACCGATCAATGCCGCAAGTACTGCAGTTTTATCTTTGTCTTCAATCAGTACCAGCCCATTGCTGAAATCCATATAATCGCTCAGCTTGATTGACTTTCTCCGTTTTAAGGCAAGCTGCATCCACGGCCCCATAAGAATCGAGGATGCGACCGCACTGCACACAATGCCGATAAATACACTTTCTACGATCAGTTCATTTTCAAGTGCAAGAAGTGCTACCACTATTTCCATCATTCCACCCGGTGTATGAGCGATCGAGATAAGGTTTTTATTGATTTTAGGAACCTTGGCCATTGAGACACCGAACCAGGCACCCAGAAATCTGCCGGTGATCCCGATACCGGTGATAAGTACCACCAGAAAAATATCGAAATGGGTCGTAAAATCGATTTTCAGACCGATATTCACAAAAAAAACCGGTACAAAAAGAGAATGAACCATCTGTGAGATAATGGTTCTGGTCTCCTCCCTGAGGTTTTTTGCTTCTCCCACCACTATACCGGCTATGAAAAAACCGAATAGTGCATGAATACCGAGTTTCTGTGTAAATGCTCCGAAACAAAGCCCCAGCAGACATGCGAAAGTAAATGATGAACCGGGTTCCGGCAACCCGAATTTCACAAATTTATCAACTATCGTATTTGAGAATCTTTTTCCTGCGGTAAGCGCCAGTGCCGAAAATCCGATGGTAACGGTAAAAACCATTGCAATGGAACCGATTTGAAATGATTGTTGCATGAACAATCCCATAATGATCGTGAAGAGTACCCAGCCGATAATATCATTAACAGCCAATGCAGACATGGTGAGAAATCCCAGATCTGTTTTAAGTATGTTAAGATCATGCATCACTCTTGATGCAACGGGCATTGCACTGATGGTCATTACCACCGCCATGAAAAGCCCGAAAAGAAGCCTTTTATGCGGATCAGCGAGATACGAATCGGGCAAAAACAGTATCGGTATGAAGGCAATCACCATTGGAATGACGATATCAGACAACGCAATGATGAGTGCATTCCCTCTCTGACGCCATGCAGCGGAAAAGTCTATTTCAAGCCCGGTATCCAGAAGTAGAAACAGTACGCCGATCCATGCAGCCGTTTCAAGCATCCCCTGCTGCAATTGATCGGCGGGAAACAATGCGTCGAATAGTGAAGGTAAGAATCTTCCAAGAACTGTCGGGCCGAGGACAACGCCAATGAGCAACTCCGCGGTAAGTGCCGGTTGCTTAAATCTTTTAAATACCTCTCCTGCAAAACGGGCTGATAGAATAATGATAAAAAGCTGTACCAAAAAAAGGAATATGTGAGTTTCATTTAGATGGTGCATTTTTTTAATACTTTCTTGTTTTGGTTTTTAGGAAACATTCGGGAGTTGATGAACTGTTATTCGTTTCCGGTCTATTTACCATACCACACTGATCAAATAGGCGCTGTATCCTCCGTACACGGATAAAAGTAAAATACCTTCAAACCGGTTGATGCGCCCTTGCTTTTTCCTGAAACCGTAACCGATAATAAACAACGAAAGCGTGAGACCTGCCATAAACGGCATATCCCGAATCAAAGTTTCGCCGGGTACCGGAACTGGTCTGATCATACCTGCTATGCCTACAACTGCAAGAGTATTGAACAGATTGGAACCAAGGACGTTTCCGAGAGCAATATCATGTTCTCCCTTTCGTGCCGCTATTATCGAAGAAGCCAGTTCCGGAAGAGATGTTCCGATGGCAACAATGGTAAGACCGATAATCATCTCACTGATGCCGAAAATCCGGGCGAGTTCGACAGCCCCGAAAACAAAAAGTCGTGAACTTGCGATAAGGACTATAAGTCCTGCAACAAGCCAGAATCCGGCAATGCGTACAGGCATTGTCCGACTGACAGCTTCCTCTTTAATCGTTTGTGCAAAGGAATCATCATTCTGTTTCATACTCTGAAGAATCGACCATGCCATCAGACCGCAGAAAAGAGTCAGTAATAAAATTGCATCGAAGGTTGATAGATTAAAGTCGGTAATCAGCAGAATCGAAATCAGTGTTACAATCGTAAGGATCGGGAGTTCCCTGCGCAATACTGCGGAATGAACCATAATCGGATTGATTATAGCAGTCAATCCAAGTATAAGCCCGATATTCGCAATATTCGAGCCATAGGCGTTACCGAGAGCAATTCCTGAGCTACCCTGCAATGAGGCTATTGCGGAGACGAGCATTTCAGGGACGGACGTTCCGAATCCGACGATCACCATGCCTATCAGAAGCGGCGGCATTTTAAAGTACCGTGCTGTTTGGGCGGCACCCTCAACAAACCGATCCGCACTCCAGACAACAAGTACAAGACCTGCAATAAGGGAAAAAACGGCAAGTGTCATAAAATAAGTATCCTATTAAATGGTTTACTGATCGTTTGAAAGGCAAAGAACAACCGGATGATTAAAGTAATCCTAAAGGATATGAGTAAAATCGAGCTTAAATAAAAGAAATCATTATTTGATTTCTGTGAAAGGGGTAAGCGGGAAAGGTTGGCAGTAGAAAGATCCATATGGGGTCAGGCGGTAGGTCTCGATTAAGATGAAAAACAATTCATTAAATATCCCATTAAAATCATACTGATTTGGTATCTATTGTTGGCCATCGAAATTGAAGTATAAAATACCATGCTGTTCCATCGTATTCGCAGTTAAATATGAGATGTTCGACCCGTTAGATTTCCTTGCCGCAGCTACGCAGCATATACCAAATAAAGGAGAGCACCAGATCCGTTATTACGGGTGGTACTCGAATAAGCGGCGGGGCATGAACGGTAAGAGCGGAAAGCCTCCCGCGGAAATACCGTTTCCACCTCAACAGCCTGACGGACCGACTCTCGATTATGAGTTTTTTAAGAGTCTGGCAAGCTGAACGTCACCTCAATCCACAGTTTCGAGCATATCTCTCATTTCGATAAACTCAATGCATCGCCTTGCGGTAGCTATATCTAATTTTTGCATTTTGTTCATCATTTCACCTATTTTCAAATTATTGTCAGGTTCTGAGTTGGTGAAAAGCGGGAAGTTTCAGCCAAAACGTTACAAAAAAACGGTGTCGAAAACACCGGATACCTTACGTTTACTGAACGGCAGTGAC
>JAFGIW010000116.1 GCA_016929415.1 Chitinispirillaceae bacterium
AAGCTCGCCGATCTCGCCGTCGGGAAGCGGCCGCCCGTTATCGTCGACGATTTCCGTATACACCAGTTCCGGGTGGGCATGTCCGCCGCTGCGTGCCGCGCACTCCCCGTACGCCACCGATAGTTCGGTTGACGAATAAATAGAAAACACCTCCCCCCCCCAGAGCGCTTCGAGCGCCCTGCCGGTCGCGTTGAGCGCAAGCTCTTTTGTCGAGAGCGCCTCCCCCGCACAGATGATTTTTCCAACCGGGCTTTTTGCGGTGTCGTAACCGTTCTTGTTAAGGTCGGAAGCGATCGCACGCAACGTCGACGGTGTCCCGGCAAGCATCGTCGGCTTGAAAAACTGAAGGTACCGTTGCAGGATTGCATGCATCGACGCTCCGATACCCATGCGCATGACGTTCGCGCCGGCCATGATTGCGCCGCGGTAAAGCGCCATGCCGTCGAGGGAGAACCGGTCAAGGCTCATAAGCAGCTGCACTCGGTCGGCGGCGGTCATGCCGATGCCGTGGAACGACAGCGCGTGGCTGAAGGCGATCCGTTCGAGGTCGCTTGCGGTGAGAACAAACGGCAGCGACCTGCCGCTTGTACCGGCGGTGATGACGGTTTCCACGATCTGCGCGGAACTCACACCGAGAAACTGCGACGACGATTCGGCAAGGTTTTTTCGTGTGGTAAGGGGCAGGAGGGCGATATCTTCAGGCGACGTGATGTCGTCCGGCGCGACCTGCGCGAGAAGCGTCCGGTAAAATACCGAGCACTCCTTGACATGCCGTATATGGTTGCGCACCGCACGTACGGTTTTTGCGGTTATTTCGTCTTCCGACAGAAATTCCCACGACAGTTCAGGTCTAAAATCCAATGATGACTCCTCCCGCGGGGAAAAAAGAAAATTGATTGATGGGCGTTTCCGTATGGCGCCGTTTCGAATACATATACATCCAGATATTTTCTTTGTTATAGATGTTCTGAAAATCAAAATAGTATATCATCTGCAGAAAACCAAACCCGTATCTTCGCTCGAAACGGATGTCGAGGCGGTGATAGGCGGGGTATTCGGATGCGAGATACCCCTTGTCCCCCGGTTCATTACCGGCCTCATCAATATTTATTGTCCGCGGGCGGCCGCCCAGATATCGCCACTTAACGGAGAGTTCCATTCGGTCGGCGATCGGTATAATCGGCGAAGCGACAATCATCCACCAATGATGGTGGATCTTTTTATACCACTCCCTGTCGATGAGATCCAGCTTGTAGCCGCCGGTCAAGGCCACCATATTCCGGAAGTCAAAATCACCCCGCAGCATATCGCCTTCGTGTCCCGGCCGTATATCGTCCTGCCACGAGCGGGACCACGAATACGCCGCGGATCCGCTGAAATGGTCGGTCAGTTTCTTGTGGGCGAAGAACTCCGCCCCGTAGCTCTTTCCGCGGCCTTTTGACAGGTAAATATCCGATCGGTCGAAGGGATCCGCCGTCGTAAGCGACTGCGGAACCGGCGCATCGTCGAACCTTTTATAAAACGCTTCAACGACGAACCGCGATGCGTATGGCTGCAGTGTATATTCAATGCCGGCAATGCCGGTGGCAACGCGCTTTGCCTTGAGCGACCGGTTGCGTTCATCGGCGGCAAGCTGCGCATAGTCGGGTTCCTGGTACTGCAGCCCTCCCGAGGCGGTCAGATCGATGCGTGGGGAAAGCGAATAAACAAGCCCGAGCCGCGGCGCGACCGTGAGGCTTTTATTAAAGGTAAAATAGTCGCAGCGTGCACCGGGGATGATTTTCAGCCGCTCGATGGGATAGAGAATTGCTGAAAGAAATCCGGCATATTTATACCCCACCCCGTCGAGAGAGGTTTCAAAAATCGAGTCTTTCGCCGAGTCGTTCCAGGGCCATTCCCGTATTTCTTCGTCGAAATCGCACCGTTTTGCACTGATCCCGGCGGAGAGGCGGTGCTTATCTCCGAAGTCAATCGACAGAACATTTTTCAGCGTCTGCTCCTGTTCGATCGACCGATTGATAAAAAAGGTGTCGGGGGTGTCTTTCCCATCCGCGGTCGTGTCGGAGTACTCAAGCCGGTCGAAGCTGTTTCCCACCGCCGAAACGGTCGTGACCAGCGACAACCGGTCGTTCCACTGCGCCTCCCAGTTCAGACCCGTCGCATAGATAATGCCGCCGGCATCAATATGATCGCCGTCGGTGCCGGCATCCTCGGCAGCATCTTCAATGGTAATGCCGTTTGAGCCGTAAATGAAATTGCCGGAAAGCTTGCGGGTTCCCAGTTGCTGCGCCACTTTTGCCTGTCCTCCCCAATAGGATGGTATGGCGGTGGTTTTTGCGAAATGGGAAAACAGGCCGAGATAACTTTTCGTCGCCGAGGCCATGAAGGTCGCTTCGGGCCAGAGCGGACCCTCGATGTGGATTCCGGCGCCCGCCATTCCGATATCGACTCCGCCGAGAACCATGGCGTCATTACCGTCCCGGAGCTTCACGTCGAGCACCGATGAAGCCTTTTCGCCGTACTGCGCCGGCGGTGCGCCGGCGCTGAAGGTCAGCCCCTTTACAAGCAGTGGATTGATCAGCGACACGACGCCGCCGCCCGATCCCTGGTCGGCGAAATGGTTGGGGTTTGGAATCTCAATATTATCCATGATGACCAGATTTTCCCCCCGGTTCCCCCCCCTGACGATGATCTCGTTGGTGTTGTCGCCGGCCGACGAAACGCTCGGCAGGTTCTGCACCGCGCGCTGGACGTCCACGAGCGCTCCCGGCGACCGGAGGATCTCGTCGAAGCTCATGGTTTTCGCCGATGAGGCCATGTCGGGTGCTTTACGAAAAGAACTGCCGCGCACCTTCATCGTATCGAGCGATACCAGTTGCGGGTTCATGTCGACGTCAAGCCTCTTTTCGGCGTCTCCCGCGATAAAGACGTCGTTGATGCGGAGCGGCTCCATATTCTCATGGAAAAAGAGCAGGTTGTAGGAACCGGGAGCGAGCGAATCAAAATGGAATGCACCCGATGAATCGCTTAGGGCCGTCCGGCCGCTTTCCTCAATTTCGACAAGTACACCGGCAAGCGCCCTGCCGGTCTGGGCATTGCGCACCGTGCCGGTGATGTTCCCGGCGTGGGCAGGCACGACCAATCCGGCTAACCATATCACGACTGCGGCGCCGAACAGATGCCCGCGGGGGACGGGTGCGGCGGTGCCGTCCGGGTTGAACGCCTGATTTCCACGCGCTCCCCGCACCGCCTACCCCCCTGCGCCCGGCCAGCGCGGCAGATCGCGCAGACTGACGGTGGTTTCCGCACAGATAAGAATATGGTCGATAAGCTGAATATCGAGCAGTCTGCCGGCGGCGAATATCCGTTCGGTAAGCTGCCAGTCCTGTTCCGACGGCGCCGCGGTACCTCCCGGATGGTTGTGGGCGATGATCATCGAAGCTGCCCGGCAGCGCAGCGCTTTCTCGATGATGGTGCGGGGGAAAATAACGCACTGGTTGATCGTTCCTTCGGCGACGATTTCCGTCTGCACGATATGACTCGACGTGTCGAGAAACAGCGCCGTAACGTATTCGTCGCTCCGGTACCCGAAACTGATCCGCAGATACGATTCGACGTCGCTTCGATGTGCGATAACCGGGCTTCGTTCATATTGTTCTTTCAGGCAGTAGGCGAGCAGATCGCGGACAAGCACCAGAAGCGCGGCGCTTTTTTCACCGATGCCGCTGATCGTCCGCAACTCCTCAACCGGTGCGTTACAGACCGCGTTGACTGTTTTGAAGCGGTCGATGAGTCGGCGCGCAATCCCTTTTGTATCTTTTCGGTGATTCGTATAGGTCAACAGCAGTTCGATGATCTCGTGGGGGTGAAGGGCGTCGATTCCATTCTTCAGGTAGCGTTCGCGCAGACGAAGGTGGTGTCCTGCTCGTTCCGTGCCGGCATCAGACGCGCTTTCCATCGCCTTCGGTTACCATTCTATGGACATGCCGGCGACGGTGATCCCGGCACCGACCGTGCAGAAGACGATTTTGTCTTTTTTCTGCAATCCGCGCTCGATCTCCGCAAGCGCAATGGGGATGCTCGCGCTCGAAGTGTTGCCGACCTTGTCGATGTTGAGATAGAAACGCTCGAAAGGGACTCCGCTTTTCTGTGCGGCGGCCTTGAGTATCCTTCCATTTGCCTGGTGCGGCACCACCCAGCGGACATCCACCGGTTCCCAGCCGCTTTTGATGATGAGTTCGCGTATCATCGTGGAAAAACTCTGGGTAGCGAAACGGAAGAGGGCTCTTCCGTCAAGTCGTATCCACGGATCGAATTTACCGCCGTTCCGCACGATTTCATAGCCGGGAGCTTCGCGTCGCGCCATGCGGATACCGGCGGGGTCCGCCGACAGAATTTCGTTTTTGATCAGATGTCCATCCTTCGTACCGGAAACAACGGTGGCGCCGGCTCCGTCGCCGAAAAGGAAATATGTACCGCGATCTTTTTTATCAAGAAGCCGTGACTGCATTTCGACTCCGGTCACCAGGATGTTCTTTCCGGTCCCGGCAGCCACCATGCCTTTGGCGAGGGTGATGCCGTAGACCCATCCCGCACACGCGGCGTTGATGTCGAATGCCGGTAATCCGCGGAGCCCCAGTTTTTCCTGCAACAGGCACGCGGTCGAGGGCATGACCACATCGGGGGTTGCCGTCGAAACAATAATGACGTCGATATCTTTTGGAGAAAGGCCGGAGTTTTCAATTGCTTTGCGTGATGCAACAAGCGCCATATCCGAAGGTTTCTCCCCCGGTTTTGCCCAGTGCCGTTCGCGGATCCCCGTTACCCCGAAAATGTACTCCTCATTGATATCGGGGTGATCGATAAGCAGTTCCCCGTTACCGACGACTCGTTCGGGAAGATAGGACCCGATGCCGAGCAGGCTGACCGTCCTTCCCTGTGAAGTACCCTTCTTTTTTGCAACAACGGGGATATCCATTTCCGGTGAGTCGTGCATCGAAATGACCGCGGAAGGAATTTCCTGTCTGAACGACCGGTCGGCGGTCTCGATGGTGATGACCGGTTTTTCGAAAGGTGTTGCCATACCTTCGGCAAGCAGCAGCGACACCACGGTGCCATCGCAGGGCGCCTCGAATTCAAAGGTCGACTTCGCGCTCTCCACTTCCGCGAGCACCTGCCCCTTTGAAAACGAATTCCCCTCGCCCACCAGCCACTTTACAATAGTGGCTTCGGTCTCTGCGGCGGCTTGGGAAGGTAAAAACAGCACCGTTTTAAAAAGCTCATTACTCACTTGTTGCTCCCATCATCATTGCTATTTCTTGGTCGATTTTTGCACTGTCGGGAATATGGGACGATTCGAGTTCCTTTGCAAAAGGAACAGGGGCGTCCGGAGCCCCGACAAGCCGCGGGGCGGAAGAGAGCGCATCGAAGGCCTTGCGGCAAACCAAGGAGATGATGCGATCACCCATCCCGGCTGTTTCACCGCTTTCCTGCACCACCAGTAACCGTCCTGTTCTGCGGACCGATTCAATCAACGCGTCCAGATGCAACGGATTTAATATAAATGGATTCCACACCTCGACGGAATAGTTATGTTTTTCAACAACCGCGCGGACGGTTTCCACCATCGCCCCAAAGGCTATAATGGTCAATGCGTCGCCTTCGGTGTATTTGCGCGGCCGGCAGACCGCCGTGTAATCGCCGTTGAACTCGATCGTCTCCTGCCTCCCGCCGTAAAGCAGTTTATGTTCAAACACCAAGCAGGGGTTCGGGTCCATAAAGCCGGCGACGATCGCCTCAAACATCTCCTGCGGTGTAACCGGATAAAAGATCTTCAAACCGGGAAACCGGGTCCAGAGTCCGTCAAATTCACCCGAATGAAACGCCCCAAGGGTGATTCCTCCTCCACACGGCAGACGAAAGAGTATCCGTGCAGGCCTGCCGGTCCGGAAATACCAGGTTCCGGCATTCAGTCCCAGCTGCGTAACCGCCTCGGTTGCGAAATCCGCGAATTGAAACTCCATGATCGGCAGCACCCCTGTTTGTGAGGCACCAAGGCACAAACCGGTCGTCGCCGACTCTGCAAGCGGCATATCCATCACCCGTTCAGCGCCGTATTTTTCATAGAGGCCCCTGCATGATTTGAACGCCGATCCGTAAACACCGATATCCTGTCCGAAGAGGCAGGCGGAAGGAAAGTGCTGCATGATATAATCGAGCGCCGCGTTGACCGCATTGAGATTGCGGGCATGCTCAAACCGCAGCGGCGGGAGTGAGATGCGTTCTTCTGGAGGGGCGTAAACCGGTCCGAGGTGCACCTGCGGGGAGGGGCGTCCATATTGTAAAGCTTCCCGCGCCGTCGCGTTGACCTCGTCGACGACTTCCGCCTCGAGGGCGGCGATCATCTCTTCGGAAAAGCCGCACCCACCCAGTGCGATGCGCGCCCGCATGATCGGTTCCCGTTTCAACCACTGCTGCCGCTCTTCCTGAGAAACATACTCGGCTTTATCATAAGCGGCATGCCCTTCAAGGCGCAACGTCATGCATTCGACCAGACGGGGCATGGAATCGTGCGCCATGGTTTCCAATGCATTGCACACGGTCGTATAGACTTCCCACGCATCAGTGCCGTCGATGGTTTGTCCTTCAATGCCATATCCCGCGGCGCGATCCGAAAGTTGTTTGCAATTATATTGAAACCGTGTCGGCGTTGAATACGCGTAATGGTTGTTCTCGATTAAAAAGAGGACCGGTATCCGGCGCACTGAGGCAATGTTGAGCGACTCGTGAAAATCGCCGGTACTGCTGCCGCCGTCACCGACAATTGCCAGGCCCATGGCATCTTCCCCGTTTCGCCGGGCCCCGAAGACCGCCCCCACCGCCAAGGAGAGCATATCGCCGAGGTGGCTGATCATCGGCAAACGCCGCATCGCGGCATTGCCGTGATGAACGTTTCCCTCCCTGCCATGGGTGGGGCTTTTATCATTGGCAATGAACTGACACATGAGCGACAAGAGTGTCACCCCCTGTACCAGGTGTGCCCCCAGATCGCGATGCAGCAGCGACAGAACATCATGTCCCGGCCGGAATGGAAAACTCATTCCGATGGAAGTTGCTTCGGTGCCGGCACTGAGAGTAACCGTCCCTTTTACATACCCTTTCCGGAAAAGCTCTTTAAGTTTCTCATCCATCTGACGGGAAAGGTACATGAACCGGTACGCCAATGGATAGAACTGCGTTCTGGTCAGTTTTTCCGGAAATCTCGGGAGCGTCAAAATCCTTTTCTGGGAAGTATCAACCGCTGTCTTTATCAATCCGATCGTTCCTTAGCACAATAATATTGCTCATCTGTCTCATAATGGGCAGCATATTCAGACTATCTTAAAAATAACTGTTTTATTGAAAAAGACCAAACAAAGCGTAGCTGTTTTTATCTAATTAAAATGTTGATTACCGTTATCAGCCACTCCGGAGTTGAAAGCATCCGTAAAATGATATAAGATTAACCTGTTTTGGAGGGTAGCGATAATGCAGAAACGGATCGATAAAAGTGAGATTGAGCAGCTTCGTTCCCCAAAGCGGGTGACAATGCTCGAGGTCGAGCGTGTTGTTGAACTCTGTCTTGAACAATTGTTCATCACCAGAGTGCTTGATGTTGGAGCGGGTTCCGGTCTCTTCGCTGATGCATTCGCGCTGCGGAATCTTGAGGTGACCGGTATCGACAAAAATCCGTCGATGGTTAAAACCGCTTCGGACCTTGTGCTGAATGCCCGTTTCAGGGAGGCATCGGCGGAGATGCTGCCTTTCGCCGACCGGTCGTTCGATCTGGTGTTTATCGCCCATGTACTTCACGAAAGCGATGATCCGCTACTTATCCTCAAGGAAGCGAAGCGGGTGGCGGTTTCGCGCGTCGCCATACTCGAATGGCCGTATCGTTCGGAAAACAAAGGCCCCCCACTCGAAAAACGGTTTGAACCCGACAAGATTAAAAAACTGGCCCGGCTCGCCGGTCTGACGGCGGTAAAGAAAATAGATCTTGAGTTCATGGTGTTCTACCGGATGAAACCGGGGTAACCCGCGCCGTCAGAGCGAAGCAGCGGAGCGCTTTCCTGCGTTGCGCCGGCATAAGAGGTTGCATTTTTACGGCACAAAATCCCATTTTTAGTGATGGGAGGCCATGCTGCGGTCACCTGGGACCGACCGCAGCATATGGATCATAACCAGGTACGTAAGTGAAGGCGCACGTCAAACGTGTTTCTTCTATTTATATAGGCAAGGACCTCCCCGATGATGAAAGCTTTCCACCCGCTGCCGTGTTCGCGGCTGTCGATGGGCACCCCTGCGCGCCTTCTTATCATTTCCAACCCGGTCTGTTTCGTTCAAACGGATTACCGCAATGATGATCACTAACACCCACGTCAGCACGCCCTATTCATTCAGCGTTTTTGAAAGCATCGAACAGATCGCGCAGTGCGCGCGCACCGAGGGGGTCGCCGCACTCGGGATCAACGACCTCAACACCCTTGACGGATTCAAAGATTTCGCAGCGAGCTGCTTATGGCACGGCGTCTATCCGCTCTTCAACGTCGGATTTCTCGTACGCTGCGAAGACGGCCGGACCGGAGGCATCCACGGACGCGCGGCGGACACCCCCGCGATCCGCGCGATTCATGGAAAGGCGGTCAGGTACCCGGCGGCGCTTTCGGGGGACTCAAGAAACCTGATGGCTTCCATCTGGAAAGCGTCACAGGACCGTATCTGGAAAATGATCGAAGCACTCAACACAATTTTGAAAAATCGCCATCTCACGATCGAACTCAACTATAACGCCATCCGTTCATCCTTCGGCCGGACGTCGCTCCTTGAACAGCACCTCGCACAGGCGGTCTACACGTCGATCGGCAATCTGCCGGGGCAGAAAACGGAACATATTGCCCTTTTACGCCGCCTCTTCGACGACGATTCGTTCGACGGCGACCCTGCCGATGCGCCGCTCATGCGGCAGGCGATTCACGACCGTCTTCTGACAAGGGGGAAGGAGGCATACGTTGAAGAGCCTTCCAATTCCTTCATGAATTTTTTTCAGGCGAAGCAGGTCATCCTGCAGGTGGGGGGAATTCCGTGTTATCAATGTTCCTTCAATGGTCCGGAAGAAGCGACCATCGGCACCAAGGGCCCGGTCTTTCTGGCAAAGCACCTTGCCGATAAAGGTATCCACGCCATAGAATTCATTACGCGGCAGACAACCCCCTCGGTTCTGAAGGAATACATGCCCTATTTTGCCGATCACTCCTTCTGCGTTACCACCGCGACGGGACCGGTAACAGGGCATCCGGCATCCCTTGTCCCGGTGACCATCGACGGGCGTGCGCTCGATGAATCATTGATTGACATCAGCTATACCGGAGCGTGCTTCCTCGCCGCGCACCAGGAACTTCATCATCAAAAGCGGCGCGGTTTCATTGATGAAACGGGAAAGCGGGCCATCACTCCCGACCAGCTCGACGGATTCATCCGCATCGGCGACCAGGCGATCCGCAAGGCGGCGGACCGGTAATACGCTGCAGTGTCCGGGGTAATCAGCCCGCCGTTCAAACAGACACCGGCCGGTCCCGTGTATGATCGACGATACAG
This sequence comes from Chitinispirillaceae bacterium, assembly GCA_016929415.1. Classification (GTDB taxonomy): domain Bacteria; phylum Fibrobacterota; class Chitinivibrionia; order Chitinivibrionales; family Chitinispirillaceae; genus JAFGNB01. Next base: position 9,634 of record JAFGIW010000116.1, read on the forward strand.
TAAAACCCGAAGGGCGTTTCCTGCTCATTGCGCAGCTGGTGCGGTTCAAGCGGGCCGATATAGGCGATGTCGTGCGGCCTGATGGTCCGGCATGTGCCGCTCTTGAACAGGACGCCGAGGCCTCGCACCCCGATAATCACATGTTCGTGGAGATGCCTTTCGAGGCTCGAATACCCGCCGGCCCCGATTTCAAAATACCGCAAGTCAAACGCCGTCCGCGTTCCCGACCCGCCGATCAGTTCGATGCGTTTCATTCCGGAAAAGTCCGTCGCTCCTTCAGGTTTGTACTCGGTTCGTTCCCGGCCGTCCCAGTTGAACTCATCAAAGCGCAGAATGTCATTGACCGCATTGTCGCGCCGATCGGCGGGCCGGTATTCGCATGACAAACCGCAGGGCTCTTCGGGCGGGCGCCTCTCTTCGCCGAAGTGCCTCCGTATCGTTTCCATGAACAGTGCGGTCGAACCGCAGTGGTCGGAAAAACGGCCGAGGAGTGCCCCGCCGATCAGCAGAACCGCCTCTTCTCCGTAAACGGCGGCGGCCGCTCCGATCCGTTCGAGCCGCATGCCGCCGGCAGGTGCGGGAAAGGCGCGGCGGACAGGCATGTCGCACGTCAGCGCCGCCGCTATGGCGGCGCACTCCCCGCGTGAAAAAGGAAACCGGCCGCCCCACGATGGAAATATCGAGATATCCGCGCCGAACAACCGGAATAAGGTCCCGAGAAAAAGCGCCGGTGTAATCCCGTGAGACGGTGAGGAAAAAAGCGTGCCGGTAAATGAAGGGTGAGCCATAATCATCACCCGGTACTTCCCGGCGAGATAACGCGCCATATCGAAACCGACCAGATTGGGGGCGAGCAGTATACCCCGTACGCCGTTTCGCACTGCCAGCTGCACCTGTGATTCGATCTGATTAAAAGGTGCACAGATGTTGGGAAAATAGAGCGTTGTTCTTCCGGTTGACGCGTTGGCGGCAGCGATCGCATCGGTGACCCTGCAGATTCGCTCTTCAAAGGGATGGAAATGCTGATCCGTTATACCGTGGTCATCTTTAATTATATCGATACCGCCGCGTGCGCATGCACCGGCCGTCTTCGCAAGTTCGGCGCAGGAGAGCCCGAGCGGCTTGAGGGCGGTACTTAAAAGCGGCCGGCGGTAAATCCCGAGCAATTGACGAATTCCATCAATTCCCCGAAGCGGACCGTTAAAGGCGGCAATGCATATTTCGGGCAGATCCAGACCGACGATCTTTATACCGTTTTTAAGCGAAATGTTGCCGAACAGGGTATTGAGGAATTGCGGTATCGAACATACGGCAATATCGTTCCGGTATCGCATCGCCACCCGGAATGCTCTGCCCCTTACAGCGACAATCGAGTCGATTGTACCGACAATACCTGTTTCGAAATGGCGGTCGGGAATGCTCTCATGCGGCAGTTCCACCGTCTGCTCTTCGGCGATACTCTGTGCAAAAACTTCCGGTGATACACCGGAGGGCGGAGTGATAATATAGGTTACCGTGAAAAAGCTATCCGATGCCAATGGTTATTCCTGTTTCATCATCCGGCGGTCCATCAAGCAGCGATGGCAGGAGTGAAAAAGTTGTGATGCGTCGATGCGTTTAACTCTCCAACACACTCCATCCTGATAAAATACCACCTTTCGTCCGACATATTCTACCTCCCCTATTTTCAACATTTTGCCTGATACTACGACACGAATTATTTTCTTCACTGATGAATCAACCCTTTCACGAACAGATCCGGCCGACCGCCGGGAGTGAAGAACATCTCAAACGACTCACCTCCGGGGCGGTGCTGCTTGCGCGCGAAGTACTGCACGACCCGAATTTCGAAGCTACCGTTGTCCTGATCTGTGTGCACAGTCCTGATGGTTCTTACGGCCTTGTTCTCAACCGATTGTCGCACATGCCGCTTTCGGAAATCTTTGACGGGCTTCAGGGAATCAACCGTTCCCGTGAGGTCCTGATCGGCGGTCCGGTTCAGCAGGGTGAACTGCAGATCCTGCAAATCACCGATTCACCTGCAGATGGTGCTTATCAGATAACTCCCGGTATTTTTATGGGGGGAAAATGGGATGATATCAATGCCATGATCGATTCCGATCCTGCAAATACCCGTCTTTTTCTTGGCTATTCCGGTTGGGGGGCGTCACAACTTGCGTCGGAAATCCAGCTGGGTGCATGGGATGTCTATAAAGTCGATATCAAACAACTTCTGTTCAACTGCCATCTGCTTGCCAATGCAGATACTGCAGCAATCGCCTCTTTTCTTCAATCGATTCCGGGTTGAAACAAAGCGTTGCCATTGAAATTGTAAGCAAAATCCATCAGATTTCAGTCGGAAAACCCTCCACCAATCGGTATTTTTTACCGATAAATCCAATATGTCCACCTTTACAATTTGATTTCTCTTTCTTGGAAATAAGTAAAAAAATCGCTAAATCAATGATAATAGCTAATTATTTGATGATCATAACCTTTAACAGTGTTTGGCACGCCTGTTGCTATTTAATAAGGCAGGTGTTATGCCATGAAGAATGGCAGATGTGTGTGATGATGATGGGGTATCAGGCGCAAGCCTGAGGAGAAAAGGAGCTGAAAAGC
>JAFGIW010000117.1 GCA_016929415.1 Chitinispirillaceae bacterium
CCGCTTTCGCAGTGGCGTATTTACCGGCATCTGCAGCAGCAGCGCAAAGGAGTCTGCAAAGCAGCGTTTTAATCGCTCAATTTAGGTGATAGTTAAAAATAAATACAAATTCTATTACAAACAGATGAAAATGTAGTAATTTATTATTATACCCATCTTTTAATCCAGGAGGATTCCATGTTTAAGAAAAGTCGTGCCGGTATGCTGCTTCTCGTGGTAATGACCACATCACTTTTTGCGATCAGGCCTAATCCGCTGATTTCACGTTTTAAACCGATTTATGCTTCATTTACCGGATCGCCTGCGGCCATTGTGAATGGAAAGTTTGGCGAAACGGCATGGTCGGTCAGCGACAGTTCCTGGATTGCGGTAAAACTCGAAGTCGGTCCGTCAAAAATATTTTTCACTTGGAACAATACCAATTATATGTGGTCAGACAGTATCGCAAAACCCGCAAACTGTATTGAAGGACTTCCCCTGCCGGTTGATTATAAAATTCTCATTTCGGGTAACTCCACCAACGGGATCGATGGAGACTGGAAAACGGTAGATTCGGTTTCGGGCAATACCGTTGCCGCGAGGGGGCATACCATCAATTTAGAAAACTCGTTCTGGGTTAAGATGCTTGTCGTCAAAGGCGGCGGGAAAATCGATGAGGTTGAGATTTTCGACATTTCAAAGGGAAATGATGATACATGGTTTTTCCTGGGCACCAGTATTACCGCCAATGCATTTAAAAATCCCATACAGATGAAGAATTTCGGCCATTATATCATGGAATATGTGAAAGATTTCAATCCGAATGCGACGCCGGCGTTCATCCGCGGCGGCATCGGGTGCGCTACCATGGCGGGTTTGGCGGCGGACCTGGATAAAATCATGCGGATTGCCGGCAACGTCAATTTTTTCGCCGTTGAGGTCGGCACCAACGACGCCTGGGGCGGTTCGAGCGACAATGTGACGAGCTTTACCGACAACCTTCAGCTCCTTATTTCAACCTGTAAATCGCGCGGGATCCATCCGGTCATTGCGCGCACTCCCGCCACCAATCCCGAAAAGGCGACGTGGCAGATCAATGAAGGGTATATCAGGGCCATCGATGAGCTTACCAAAAAGAACAATCTTATTCCCGGCCCCGATCTCCACACCTGGTTCCTGCAGCATCCCGATGAACTGAAGGATGACGGCATCCACCCGTCACAGCGTGGCGGCGCCAGCATTCAGCGGCTCTGGGCCGAAGCGGTGTACAAGCTCTATCAGCCGGGCGTAAAATTACCTGCCGGAGAAATCAACGCGCCGAAAACAGCTGCTTCCAGGGCGGCGGCGACTCCCAAACGAAAGGGAACCCCGAAGGGAAAAGGTGCCGCCGTGAAGGGGAAATAAGAAAGCGCGCACAGGTTGCCCCCAACGCTCGACAGGACCGTTTTTTTGCGGAAACATAACAAATTAATAGCCGCTCTCATCACTCCTGCAACGGATAGCTTCCCGTGTATACCGCCCGAGCCGGTCCTGTCATGAAAACCGGATCTGCCGATTCTCCGCTCCATTCGACCAGCAGATCACCTCCGGGCAGATGAACGGTGACTCTGTTGCCGTGAAACCGGTTGAGTATTCCCGCTACCGCTGCCGCGCAGGCGCCGGTCCCGCACGCCTGGGTTTCACCGCACCCCCGCTCCCAGACCCGCATCCTGATCTCCGTATCCGATAAAACCATCACAAATTCGACATTCGTTTTATTCGGAAAACTTGGGTGAGTTTCAATACGGGGTCCAAAGCCGAGCACCAGGTTGTCCGAGAGGTTGTCGGCATAGATGACGGCATGCGGATTGCCCATCGAAACGGCGCTTATATTGAAGGTAACGCCATTGATACTCAATGGTTCCATTAGAACGCGATCATGCGGTGAGACAACCGGGACCTGGTCGGCCCTGAGTCGCGGCGGCCCCATGTCAACGCGTACTTGTCCGTTTTCACCTCGTTCCGCACCGATGATTCCCGCAGCAGTTTCGATGGCAAGCTCCCTGGATGGACTCAACGATAAGAGATTGATATAGTTCACACAGCACCTTATTCCGTTGCCGCACATTTCCGCTTCGCTGCCGTCGCTGTTGAAAATCCGCATGTGGAAATCGGCACGGTCGGACGGGAGAATCAAAATCAGACCGTCGCCGCCGATACCGCGACGCCGGTCGCAGAGGGCAACCGCAGTTTCCGCCACGCACCCGAGGGCTCCGGGCGGAAACTCGTGGGTAACGACGAAATCGTTGCCGATACCTTCCATTTTGATGAAATTCATCGATTGACTCCCAGTATATCTGCAGCGGCGCATTCTCCGCCGCCATAAAAAAGACGCACCTTTACCGATGCGCCTTCATTTTTATGCGGAATAACGATCACCCATTTAAGGAACAATAACTACGTTGCTCCGTTTGGAACCGACCCTGACGATCCACATGCCGCTCGGCGGACGGGGCAGGTCGAACGACCGTCCGGCGGTGAAGATCGCATGGGTGGAAAGGATGCGTCCCTGCACCGAGAAGATATCCACTTTAAACGGGGTGATCATTGCGTCAGCCATTGTACAATGCAGATGTTCCGGCGCAACATGAATAGCGTATTGCCGGGCTGATTTTACCGGATTGCCGATCACCGGGTGTACATGAACCGTGTCACAGGTTGTATCAAAGACTCCGATAAGCGATATGAAATCGAAATCGTACTTGCCGGTGGAGGCGCCGCAAAAAATAGAAAAACTGAGAGAATCGGTACCCGCCAGGTCAATGCTTGTGTAGGAGAGGCTGCATGCCTGCCATTCGGTTGACAGCGGAAATTCCATTGAGGTGAGTCCCGCATATTCACGAGTGCTGCCGGCCTGGGCCTCGATTGATATGGCCCGGGCGGAATCGGCTTTCGCCCAGGCTCTGAAGGTATACGTGAAACATTTCTGACACTTCCATGAGGGGTCCTGCAATTGGACTTCAAAAGCACTTTCAGGCTTTGAAGTGACGTCGACCCTGCAGAATTTTTCCCCCGATTTTGCTCCGGCGGTCGGAAAACCCATGGTTGCCGCTCCGGTGGAGGAACTGTCGGTTTTTACCCACAGGTTCCATCCGGCCCCGTCGACCTCGAAACTGCCATTTTGGTAAATATTATTGGTATCGGGGGGTGGGGACGTTATGAGCATTGCAGCATCGAAATCATACACACCTATCTGGGATCCGCAGACAAGAGCGAAATTGATTTTATTGGTACCTTCCACATCCGCGGTAAATATTTGATGAAACTGCTGCCATTCCGTCGTGAGGTTCATTGTGGCGCTCGCACGCCAGGTGTAAATACTTGATGCATCGCCATACACCGATATCGTCGCAGTCCGTGTGCTGTCGGAGCGCGCCCAGATTGAAAAATGGTAGACTGAATCCTTTTTCGCCGCCCATGCCGGATCTTTCATCTGCACATGCCAATTATTCTGTTTGGAAACCGCCGTTACGTTTATCCGGCAGAAACTTTTTCCTTCTTTGGCTGTGCCGGTCATTGAATCGATCACACGCGTTGCCTGAGCGCCGGAGTCGCTGTTCAACTCAAAGGGCCAGCCAAAGTCGGCACCGCCATCTGCATAGGACCCCTCGAATCCTCCGTTGGTAAACAGATTGGCAGGCGCGGCGGCCATAAGAGAATACGCCAGTCCGGCAAGCAGGAGCAGACACTTCATGCTCATCCCCTTCATAAACAACACTCCTTGAAAAGGTAAAGAGAACACCGATACGCCAATGCAGCCCGTGAAATCGTTGTTATCAACGGGCCGATACTATCAGATACTTCCCCCCCTCTTTCCTAATATAATTATTTGCCCCGGTAGATTGTATTTCTAAATTGAAAGCCGGAAAGCTGTACCTATCCCCTTTAGTTAAAATTTTTCTTCAGGATCAGAAGCAGATTTTATAAAACAGACCTATAGCTCATTGGGCAGGATAAACTTACGTTTCAAAGAAAGGGGTGTCATGCCTAGGACACGACACCCCATCCGCGGAACTTCGGACAGTTTTTATACCTCGGTGTAGGCAACCTCTGCCTGGACCTCGCTGTTTTCTTCAGCTTCAGCCGGCGCAGCTGCCGTCGGTTTGTCTGCAGGACTGTAGTACGACATCACTGCCGCATAGAGCGCCTTGCGGACATTTCTCGCGCTTTCCTCGGTTTGAAAGGTAAGCCAGACCGTGGCACTTTTTTCATTCATCGTCACCACATTGACGGGCAGGCCGTATTTCTCGTTTTCCTCGTTTTCCTCCTTTTTCAATTTGACCGGCCTGCCGAATGACACGATGCTGGTTATGTCGATACTGTCGCCCTTCGAACGGAACTGGTGCGGTTTGACGGTCCCCAGCATGGCGCCGAGAAGGCCGCGTGCCTTGCGAGCCGAATCCTCATTCTTGAAATGACAGAATGCGGCGCCGTGTGTTGTCGTCAACCTGAAGTAGTGGGTATTCTCACTCTTTCGGTTCTGCGGCGTATAGGCGGTGACCGGACCGGCATGAATGACATGGGCAACGATAATGCTGTCCGAAGCGGTACTGAAAATGACGTTTTGCATGATGAACTCCTTTACTTCTTAAGTTGTTAATGATTTAAGGTTAACCTCGTTATACCATTGAGATATATCAAATCGCATGCCAAAGAGCACTCGGTGAAAGAAATGGCGAATTCAAGCAAAAAACAGCGAAGCAGGTCAAGTATTTTTCGATCTATGGGTCGCATTTTTGCGACTACGAATTTTATAGTCGCATTTTTGCGACAAAAATCCTCTGTTTGGAATTGTGAAAAAACAAAACGGCAACTTGCATCGCCATGGCTTCATCCGGCCGGAGGAGGATGGGACATGTAGTAAACCGATCAGGTTGCCCGGACATTCTTTAAAATTTAATTCCCTGACCCTTCAGGATATATCTGCCGAAGCCACGGAAGGTATGTCGGAGCATTTTATACTCGTACTCCCCGCGGTCATAATCCCGTTTGAAAACGGTTTTTTACCACAAATCGGCGTAAAAGGCAGTCTCGAATAATTCAACAATTCCGTAAGGGCGGTTTGCGAATCGGCTGTGTATCCCGGCCCGGCATTGGAAATAAATTACAACGATGAATTAACCAATTTTCGGTATAATAGCAAATTGAAGATTTTAAATTATCAATTTCGGTTCAAATGAGATTATGGTTTCCTCATTGCGCCTGACCTCACCCGGCGGCGCTGCCGCCGTGGCCTCTCACATGGCAAAAGACGGGCATGCGCCGGGAGGTAGCGACGGACGGCCGTGCGTCAATGAATCGTTCAAATAAAATAAGGAGATCATTATGGCAATGTTTGATTGGCTTTCAGAGGAAGTCGCCAGCATCACGAACAAGTTCCACCTGTTCGAGAGGCTTCGCACCCAAGGTAAATGGATTATATAAGCCGCTCTGTTCAGGCGCCCGCCGACAATGGTATAATCTGCGATAATAAGAGACTGGTATTTGCAATCCTCATGTGGACACCGGCCGGTAGCGGCATATATTGACTTTATTGGGATCGTTACCCTAATATTTGTTAATAACATCCCTTTTATGAGGAATGGTTGATTAGGATGTGTATGCAACGTTGAGGTGTATTCAGCTGAAAATCGGTAACATGACTCGATTTCTAACGGGCGATTTTTTTAAAAAGAGGCGGAAAGTGTTGAAGAATGTTATAACCTCGAGGTTCTTATCCCAGCTTGCGCTTTTTTTACTAGCATGCATGCTTATTGTTTCTTTATATCATATTGGATCTGTCTATATAAATAACTATGCGGTTGAATATGGGTTTCATTTAAATATGTTTGGCCCCTCCGAAGGTGCTTTTTATTTATTGTACGGCTCTCTTGGCTTTTTTTCGGTTTTGTTTTTATCGGCGATTCGCTGGCCTACGGACTGGTTTTCGAGATTGTCTTTGGAAGCCGCTAATATCAATTTCCCGAGGATGGCGTTGATATTGTCTGTCGCGACAACTGTCTTCGTTATTGTGATTCGTTTTTTGATCCTTCAATGCGCTCCCATGACAGACGATGAACATGCATATCTTTTCCACGCTCATATATTGAAGAGTTTCAAACTGTTCTATGCGGGATATGAAACCGAGATACGGCCTTTCCTGACAAATCAGTTTCTGATGATGGGCGACAAGGCCTATAGTCAATACTATCCCGGATTTCCATTTGTTTTATCACTGGGCATGCGTCTTGGAATTGTTGATTTTATCAATCCTGTTTTAGCGGGAATGGGGATTTACATCACCTATCTTTTAGGCAGCAGAATCGGAAAGTCCGCGTGGATAGGAATTATAGGAGCATTATTTCTCGCTATTTCACCATCCTATTTATTTACCTCTTCGATGTTGTTATCTCATACGCTCACCGTCGTACTCGGCGGAATCGCATTTATATTGCTGTTTCGTGCTAAGGATACAGGGTCGGTCTTAACTGTCGTTTTTTCTACGATATTGTTTGGAGGATTATTATTTACGCGACCCCTGTCCGGAGTGATTTGCGGGCTCGTTGGATTCGTTTCAATAGTCTCATCGTCGCTCTGCAAACGGATGAAATTAAAACTGTTATTCTGGATTATAACAGTAGCATTGTTGATTGGCGTGTTATTTCTTCTCTACAATAATTTGCTTACCGGAGATCCGCTGACGACCACAATAAAGTCTGTTGCCGAACACAGGGGCATGAACAGATTCAGATTTCATTCTTCTTTTTTGCATAGTGGATCATGGGCTGACCTTTTGGCTTTTCCACTGTTGAGGTTCAATTTTTGGGCCTTTGGTTGGCCATTATCACTCATATTCCTGTTTCTGGTACCAAAGGGTGAGATCAGGATGCTTGGGTATTTAATCATATTCGCTTTCTGGCTATCCCATCTACCGTGGCCATCTGTCGGTGTAAACCTAAGTGGGGCCGCGCACTATTTCGAGACACTACCATGGATCGCGCTTCTAACGGCTTCCAGCGTTGTTCATTGTGTCAGATATTCCAATAGTACAATAAAGAAAGTATGTGTTAGTTTTATTTTATTTTCAACTATAGTTTCTATTGTCGTATTTTTCCCATGGGCCTCGCAAAATCTGGGCAAACTGGCTGAGCGAAACTTGAAACCATACGTGGCGGAGAAATATGCTGAGCCTCCGGCAATTATTTTTGTTCGCTCGTTATATAGGGGAAAAGTAAATCCAAGTAGAATCAACACCTGGACATACTTCAGGAAAAACAATACTCTTGAGTTAACGGATGATATCTTGTGGTTCAATGACCTTGGAAAAGAAAAAAATCGTATTGCGATGGAGAGATTTCCTAATCGACATTATTATCTTATAAAACCGGCAGTAAGTAAAAAAAAGGATATCATGTTCGTATTAAAGGAGGTTTATAAATAAAATGCCCTTTTCACGTGATTCGAAAGGTTGTTTTTCTAAAGACGATAGAGCAGTTACCGTAATTGTTCCAACGTATAACGAAGAAGCTGCGATTTCGCAAACTGTTGAGAAAATATGGAATACTATGGTATCAACTCAAAGGGAATTTGAAATACTTGTTATTGACGATGGTTCCAATGACGGAACAAATCAGATATTGAATTCTATTGAAGACGGCCACCTAAGAATAATTAGGCATAATAGAAATAAGGGATATGGGGCGGCCTTGAAAACCGGAGTGAGAGCGGCTACAACGCCATTGATTGTGATTACAGACGCTGATGGGACTTATCCAAACGAACGGATTCCAGAATTATTGTCTGATTTTGGTGGCAAAGACATGCTCGTCGGATCTCGTACGGGAAAGAAAGTAAAAATTCCTTTTATTAGAAAAATACCTAAATGGTTTATCGGACGTCTCGCTAATTATTTAGCAAGAATAAAAATCCCGGATATTAATTCAGGTCTAATGGTTTTTAATCGGGATACGCTTCTTGGATATCTCAATATATTGCCCAATGGTTTTTCTTTTACAACGACTATTACTCTGGCGATGTTAACTTGTGGAAATGAAGTCGAATATGTAGCAATAGATTATGCCCATCGTGTAGGAAAATCAAAGATACGCCCTATAAGAGACACTTTAAATTTTATACAACTTATAATTCGTACTATTTTGCTTTTTGAACCGTTGCGAATTTTTATACCAATCGCGGCGTTGATGTTTTTATCGAGTATTGGCGTATTTGTGTATTCCTATATTTTTACTCCTAAAGTAATGGACATGACAATTGTAATATTAATAGTCGGCAGCATACAAATGCTTGGAATTGGTATGCTGGCGGATATGATAAACAGAAGACTTGGGAGATAGAAGGTAAAGCCGAATTGACGGCGTTGAAAAGATACCATGAGAGTTTTACTAATCAATCCGCCCAGAAATAACGAAATTATAGGTAACAATCCTAATGCTCTTGAAGAGAGTCGGGGATACAATCCCCCGCTCGGCATTTTATTTTTGGCGGGATATCTACAAGAGCATACGGAGCACTCGGTAAAAATAATGGACGCGCAAGCGGAAAAACTCTCTTGGGCGGAAATTGGTGCAAGAATCGCGAACGCAAAACCGGATATCGTTGGTTTGACCGTAATGACACAAACCCTTATAGATGTAATGCGTATCGTTGAGATATCACACGTTAAGGCACCTAGGGCGAAAGTGGTGCTAGGCGGTCCACATGTTCACTTGTTTCCCGGAGAGACCATTACACTACCCGGTATTGACTACGTAGTGTTGGGGGAAGGAGAAAGAACATTCAGGGAGCTAGTCGATAAATTAGAGGCAAAAGATGATTTGGAAAACATATCCGGGCTTGTTTTTAAAAGAGGTAGAAAGATAATCAATACAGGATTTCCGGAAATGGTAAATGATTTAGATGCGTTGTCTTTTCCCGCACGCAATCTTACGGATGTGAAACTCTATGATTCCGTGCTGATGCCTCGTAGTCCAGTTACAACATTATTCACCAGCCGCGGTTGCCCCTATGTATGTTCTTTTTGCGACAGACCTCATCTCGGAAAGAAATTTCGGGCTAGAAGCGCGGATAACGTTATCGCAGAAATAGAGGAATGCAAGCGTCTTGGAATACGGGATTTCTTGATATATGATGATACATTTACCGTACGGCGCGATAGGGTTTTCGATATTTGCCGCAAAATTATAGATAATAAACTGGATATCCATTTTGATGCCAGAGCTCGTATCGATACAGTAGATGATGAGATACTGCGACTCATGAAGGAGGCAGGATGCCAAGGTATTCACTATGGTGTGGAAGCGGGAACAGAGAAAATATTGAGAGTGTTACGAAAAGGAATAACCCTGGAACAGGCCGAGGATGTTTTTCGATTAACTCATCGCATAGGAATCAAGACACTAGCGTACTTTATGATTGGTTCGCCGTCTGAGACAAAAGAGGATATTGAAGAGACCTTCAGGTTTGCAAAAAAGCTAGACTCAGATTATATGCACCTCACAATTTTAACTCCGTTTCCCGGGACAGAAATATATAGAAGAGGAATGGAATCCGGCGTTATAAAAACTGATGTATGGCGTGAGTTCGCGAAAAACCCTCATCTCGGGTTTATTCCACCATACTGGTCGGAAAACTTTTCACTTGAGGAATTGAAATCCCTGCTCATACAGGGATATAAGGAATTTTACAGACGCCCGGCGTATCTTTTTAAAAGAACTCTAGAGGTGAGAAATTGTAGGGAATTTGGACGTAAGTTTAGAGCGGGAATTCGATTGCTTACGATGAGAAGCCGGCAATGAAAATACTATTTATAAATCCGCCCTATACATCTTTAGCAGGGATTGCTGAGTCTGCGGGACACATGATGCCATTGTGTTTCGGTTATATAACCGCGTACTGCAAGGATCGAATTGAAGATTTGGAAATTAAAATACTGGACGCGGAAGCTAAGGGAATAGGATTCGAAGAAATACAGAATACAATATATCAATATAGCCCCCAATTAGTTGGAATTACTGTACCAACTCCGACTCTGAATTATGCATACAGAATCGCTCATGAAGCTAAAAAGATAAATAAGAAAGTGAATATCGTATTTGGAGGAATACATCCTACGGTGATGCCGGAAAAGACGATTGAAGACAGTAGAGATGTGGATTTCGTTGTAGTAGGAGAAGGTGAGGAAACTATGTACCGACTCCTTATAGAAATGAGAAAAAGTAGGCCGGATTACGGAAATGTGGAAGGTATATTGTTCAGGAGTGATAATGAAATAGTAAAAAATCCAAGACGAGAACTTATTGAAGATCTGGATACAATACCGATACCAGCAAGGCATCTGTACGAGTTGGAATATTATCGATCTGCCCCAACTAAGAAAGTGAGCAATGAACTTGCAACCCCCATACTAACATCCCGTGGATGCAGTCACGATTGTATCCATTGTCCGTCAAAATCAATATGGCGTCAAAAAGTAAGGTATCGCTCGACAAGTAATGTAGTGGATGAGATACAACTATGCGTTGAGAAGTATAATTTTAAAGAATTCAATTTTTTCGATGACACTTTTACTTTAAACAAAAAACGAGCTATGAGAATAGTTGAGGAAATCATAAATAGAAAGCTGAATATATATTGGATATGTTTCGCGAGAACCAATACAATAGACAGAGAATTAGTAGAGAAAATGAAGGAAGCAGGTTGCAGAAAAATATCATTCGGATTAGAATCCGGAAATCAAAAAATACTCGATAAAATGAGAAAAAGGACAACTCTTGAGAAAGGAAGAAGCGCTGTTGGAATAGTCAGAGAAGCAGGCATACCTGTTCACGGGAGCTTTATGCTTGGTAATGTTGGCGAAACAGAAGATACAATAAGGGATACAATAGCGTATGCAACAAGTCTCGATTTGGATAATGCAACTTTTTTTATTACTACGCCATTCCCAGGAACGGATTTATTCAAAATAGCTATGGAAGAAGGAAATATTACGAAAACCACACCATGGGAGGCATTCGCGCCTTTAACAGACGTTAGTCCCATTCTTGTGCAGAAAGAAATCGGGCCAGACCGTCTAGTTTATTGGCAAAAACGGGCGTTCAGACAGTTTTATTTGAGACCCAAATATATAAAAAAGAAAATGAAGATGTTACTATCTGTGCAAGGAGTAAAGAATTTACTCGAAGGACTAAGAGTATTTTGGAGAATAATGAGAAAAGATAGATACAAGAAGAATAATGAGTAGACCTTCAAATAGATGGTCAATTATTAAGAAATTTGGCCCATACATCATTACAGCAGTAATTTTAGCCGTCCTATTTTGGAAAATAAGCCCAAAAAAAATTGTTGACGGAATTTCACAAGCTGACTTGATCATGGGGACAGTCGCCTTTTTTATGTCTGTAGTTTTTGTGTTATTTGCCGGGATTAAAATGAAAATAATCCTTTCGGAGATGGGATATAACATATCATTGAGCGAAGCCTTTGCCTTGACAATTGCCACATATCCTTTAAACGTTGTTATCCCATCAAAGGGGGGGGATTTTGCGAAAAGTTGGTTTCTGAGCGATAAAATATCGTTATCAGAAGGGATAAGCGTTGTGTTGGCTGAACGCATAGTAGATATCGCAATGCTTGTGGCGTTTGCGATAGTGGGAGCTCTCGTAGCGGGGATCTACGAATTACTCTGGATTGCCGTACTTTTTGTAATAGGTTTAACAGGTATTTTCATCATCATTATAAAAACGGAAACTAATAAATTACGTTCAAGATATTTAAGAAAGCTGAATAATTTGCGGATGTCGCTCCGAACCATTTTCAAAAATCGCAGGCGATTGATTCTCGTATGTTTGATTAGTATGGGAATATGGGTAGGGAGCGCGGTGCAAGTGTACGTCATTTTTAAGGCGTTGGGAACCACCGTACCTATCGGTTATACTTGTGCCGCGACCTCCGTCGCAATATTTATTGGCTTTTTACCCGTGACCATCGCGGGAATGGGTACAAGAGACGCTGCGTTTGTATTGCTATACTCGGAATACGCATCAGAGGCAAACAGTCTCGCCGCGGGGATGCTTTATACATTGTTTAGGTATTGGGGGTTGGCGGCTTTGGGCCTTCCGTTCCTATATAGGATACACAAGAAAAACCAAAAAAGCGTAAATGAAATAACGTCAAAAACACAAATGGAATAAGTTAGACCTTTTTTGCAATTAAGAAGTTTGTTATTCCAAATGCAAAAGGGAAATTGAACCTCTTAATTAAGGGAAGAAGAAAAGTAGGAGTTTTATTGGGAACCAGCATTCCAAAAGAAAAGGCGTCTTCTATAAACAGTCCGTTATTCCGCGCCAAGCGTTGTAAGTAGGATAGGGAAAAGTGCAGCGCCTTGCGTTCTTCTTTAACGATGGCTGAAAAAAGGAACATCAGAGGATTGTTTCTATTAGGCTCAAGTATAACAACCCACTTACGGCTTGTTCGTTTCATCTCTCGGATAACCTTGTCGATATTATCCACATGGTGAAGTAAAGCATGGCAAAAAACAACATCAAAGGAATCATCATCAAACTCCAATTGATGCGCGTTCATGACTCGCTTTTTAAGGACAGGATTAAGGGCGATCATTTTTTCAGAAAAATCAATTCCGGTGGTGTCGCATATTTTATCAAAATGGCAGGTGAAAAAACCGTTGCCGCATCCGACGTCCAGGAGGCGAGTAGAACTCGTTATGGATACGGTTTTCCGTATTTGAGAGATTTTTGGCAAAACATAATCGAGGACAACCGGATGATTGGCATCCCGGCGTTTTTCTAGTGAATCGCGTTTCCAATATTGTTTCTGGGTTTCAAGAAATTTAGAGTTTTCTGTCATTGGCGATAGCTCGTAAAATACGCGTTTTGAACATTGCCGGTTCTTTTCCAGGATAAGTCCGAGGGGTCATTTCCGGCTCCACCGATAAAGTAATAGAGGCCCTTTTTGCGAAGGATATGTTTTTTCCAGCAGAAAAGAGACATTTGAAAAACGGCTTAAAACATCCTTCCAGGGAGTATTATAATACCCGCTTAAAACCATGAAGCCGGAGTGGACCGACGCAGGCAGCGTGTTGAAAAATGATGGCTCGTTCAGGGCCGGACTGCCGACAAGGGGATTTACCGTGATAATTGAATTTGAAAAAACACGCAGGGGCTCGCTTAATTTCCTGCCGTTTGCGGAAGCAAGATCCCCGCAGAATATTGTTTTCGCGGGTTTCAGATAATAGGCCAAGGGAAACGAAGACATCGGATCAGCAATGACATAGACGCCGTCATGAGTGCCCGACAACGAATCGATTGCCCTGGAGACTGAACGATACGGGGGGTAAATCTGGTTCTTTACGTTATAAATTTTGACGAATCCGACACAATTCACCACCGCCATTCCGGTAAGAAAAAGCAGAAACATCCTTTTCCCCCGGACTAGGCAGTTTCCCGCCATCAGTCCGAAAAGCAAAACGAGAAAATGGTGCATATACATCGGGTGGACGGTGGGGAATTTCCAGCCCAAAAGGCTGTGCACGAAGAACGTTCCGGAAAAGGAGGTGATGACGAGCAGCTCGGCCCTGGAAATCGTTCCATTGCGCAGTTTCTGCAGGACCGACATTGCGGCAACTCCAAAATAAAAAGCCGCGAACAACAGCGCCGCGGCCACAGCGGGCGTTATTTGCGAAAGAGAATGATATTTGGGCAGAGCACTCCCCAGCAGCGCCTTGAATACAACGAAAGGAATGCCTATTGCCCATTGTGCGATAAGATACTCTTTGCTGCCCCCCGTCTGAAGCGCCAGTTGTTTGACGAACATCGGCGCCATCAGCGCACCGGCGATAACCGTCGATGCGAAAAGAACGCTCCACGCGGCGAACATTTTTTTCTCCTTCGGGATGAAAATAAACCCGGAAAGCAATACCGTCCCCACCCAGAAAAAAGCGTAGTAATGGGTACAGCCAAGCGCAAAAATCAGGACGATACCGCCAGCGGTCTTAACCTTTGAATAACGTTTGACCAGTGAAAGCACCGTTAAGAGGAACAACAATGAAAGCAGGCATAAAAGCGCATACGGCCGCGGCCATCGGATTACTTCGATATGATAGCTTGAGGTGACATAAAGCAGGGTGCCTATAAAGGCCGTTGTTCTTGACTGGAAAGTAACGAAAATAAGGTAGAATAGTATGGCCGAAAGCGCGCCGAACAGCGGCGAAAGAAAACGGAGTCCGTACTCTGAACTGCCGGCAAGCCGACAGGTATACCTTTCTATAATAAAATATAAGGGAGGATGGCTCTCAAACCGTTCAAGAGAGGCTACGAGACCGCTTATTGAATTGCAGCGGAGATGATAGGCGGTCAGGGCTTCATCGAACCAGACCGAATGGTCAGCCAGCTTATAGTACCCGAGACCGAGAGCAATCAGCACCAGTGTCGCGATCATCGCGGCCTGGACGATTCGACCATTGTTTTTCATCATGGTTCCATGCATGATTTGCTAGAGGAAGAAAAAACGCGATCAACGACGAAATCCGGTCGCTTGACGGTATTCGCAAAAATCCGGAAAATGTATTCTCCGAGAATGCTGATTGAAACCAACTGGACCCCGCCGATAAAACAGACGGTCATGTTCGTCGAAGCCCAGCCCGCTATCGCCGTATGCGAAACCAATTTGCAGTACAGGATGGCAATGACAAAGGAACCTGCGATCAAAAGCATGGCTGAGCCGAGAAAAAAGGAAACCTGTAGCGGGATGCGCGTGTAATTGAAAATGCCGTCGAGTCCAAGCTTTACCAATTTAAAAAACGACATTTTCGGTTTTCCGCCAAACCGCGCGTCCCGATGATAATAATAGGGGGCCTGTTTGAATCCGCACCAGGCCCGCAGTCCCGGGAAATATCGGTTGCTTTCGCCACACGAGCGCAGTGAGACAACGACTTTTTTGTCAAGAAGTGAAAAATTGCCGGCCTGGGATGGAATGGCTTTTGCCACCAGAAGTTGCTGGACCGAATAAAATACGCTGAATAGCAGTTTTCTTAAGAACGTGTCATTCCGGGACAGTTTCACCGTATAAACAATGTCGTTTCCCTGTTCCCATAAATAAATAAGGTCCGGGATCAGCTCGGGCGGGTCCTGAAGATCACCATCCAGAATAATGAAGACATCCCCCTTGGCATGGAATAAACAGGCGCTCACTGATGCCTGAAGGCCGAAATTGCGCGATAGGCCGATGACCCGCAGATGCGGGTCGCTTGGAGTCTGGTTAACCAGATATTCGCGGGTCCCATCGGTCGAACCGTCATCCACAAGAACGATTTCATAGTTATAATCAAGCGTTTTTCCGACAGCCGACAGCCGTCGGTATAATTCGTGAACGCAGGATATTTCGTTATATACAGGAGCGGCGAGTGAAACAAGCATATTTTTTTTGTCGCCGTTTTTGCCGACAACGGATTTCTCCATTCCCGCTTTGAAGGTAGCCGCCGACGTTGTTTTTTTGTCAATAGATCCTGTTGTCATATAATTCCTTATGACCGTTTTTGCCGAAGCGGAGCGGGGCCGCCTCGGTAGTTCTTATATGGGCCGCACTATTAATATACGCGCAGATTGATTTTCTTAACATACGATTTCCCAACAATACGACTACACCATTCAAGCTGAAAATAAATATCATGATTGCTGAAATGCAAGAAACACACCGTTAGGGACGATGGTATGGTCGCCACACCGCGCCTACTTGCTTTAACTTGCTACGAAGGAGCACCTTACGCAGCAGAAGCGGAGCTGACAGCCCGTACATATCTTGGAACCGCTCGGGATATACTTTCTTGAACTCATCGGGGGAAATCGGTTTGACGGTTGTCGCACAGTGCCGCCTCAAGCGCTCCGGTTAAGCATCCGGCAGGATTTTTCCTTGCCGCAAGCATCACGGCGCGATCGTCCACCCGAGGCGATGTATGATTCCCATACCCCGCGCCGCAGGAATACTCGTAGTATTTTGAGGATGCGTTGAGTGAGGACGGCCCGAGATGACGGGCAGTCCAGGGCCGCAGTAGAAAAGTTTATGAATAATTCGGTCTAAGGATTCGATTTCGCCCATCGCTCCCGGTGGTTTACATAGCGCTCCTGGTTGTGCAGGACGCGCCGGGTGTCTCGCCTGATAAAAAAAATGTAGAAGTCGATCAAATCGCGATCGATCGTGGTCTGCTGCCAGTAGTCCACGCGGCAGCTGTCACCCTGCGGCGTGATTTCGTAGTAGCCTTGCGACGAACGCACCGTGGGAACGATCGAGCTGCCGCTGGTGGAACATGCCTCCATGGTGAAGCGCACGCGCCTGGCAATCGTGTCGGCGCTGCGGTTGAAGCGCAGGCGAAGCTTCGAGATAATGTAGCTGTAGGTGTACACGATACGGTTGTGCAGTAGCGCCGAATCCATGACCTCCATGTGCAGGTTGGCGCGTTTCATGCAGGCGACGATGTGGGCTGGCTGTAAAAATGCCTGAAGCAGGCTCTCCGGAGGGCAATCGGTCGTAAATGAGTACGTTACCGTGTACGTTGGCCCCGCCCACACGAGGTTCAGCCTGCTGTCCGCAGGCTCGTCGCCGGCACGAACGTAAGCTGCAAGCAGCACCACCAGGATTGCTCCTCCCGCTCTTTCCACACTCAATCCCCTGCTTTGCATCACTGCAACTGCACTGCGCGAGATGAAAACAGGTGTTCTGATGATTGAAATGCAAGGATTGAAGAACTCATAATCGACGGCTTTTCCGGAATACCCCAATCTTGGCCTCACCGCAACGCCGTGAAGCGGATCACCCGCTGCACCGCGCCGTCGTTTACCACCGCAACATAGCCTCCCGGCGGCAGTGTGACCGCGCGGCCGTCGAGCGATGCCGATGACCGGCCGAAACAGTGCGCAACCGGTTTCCCGTCAATTGAGAAGATCCTGATCGCGAATGCCGCGGGGTGCTCCGTGCGGACGGCCAGCCGATTGTTGCTCCAGGTCACGGACGGTTGCCGATGCGACGTCCCCTTTGCGGGAGCGTTGACCGCGGTCGGATTGTATTTATATACCCGCACGTAGTCGATGACCATTTCCGCCGGACAGATTCCCTCATCAACCCCCTGCTGACCTCCCCAGGTTCCGCCCACGGCGATATTGAGGAGCAGATGGAAACGCTTGTCGAAGGGCCAGACCTTGGAATCGGCGCTCTCATTTTTGAACGAAAAAGTCTTTTTATTGTCTGCAAAAAAGACCAGGCTGTCCTCGTACCATTCGAGCGCGTAGACGACAAACGCGGTATACGGATCGGCAAGTCTGGCGCTGGCGCCCTTACTCGTTCCGATCGAATGGTTGTACGATTCGGTATGGATGGTGAAATGGACGATGTTGGGTTCGAAACCGACATTTTCCATGATGTCGATTTCCCCGCTTTTCGGCCATCCTCCGTAAGTGTTATCCGTCGGAAGCATCCAGATCGCAGGCCAGAGACCGATGCCCTTCGGCAGTTTTGCGGCGATTTCAAAACGGCCGTAGAGCCAGTCGCCTTTATTTTTCGTGATCAGGCGGGCTGATGAGTAATTGTTCTGCCCGACCTTCTCCTTGAGCGCGATGATGGTCAGAACACCGTTTCCAACCCGTGCGTTATCAGTGTCTTCTTTGGTATAATTCTGCAGTTCCTGGTTCCCCCAACCGCTCCCTCCGACATCATACCCCCACTTTGTTTTTTCGGGCAGCCCGGTGTAATCGAATTCATCCGACCAGACAGGCTCCCATTGGGAAGAGGCGGAGAAGAAGAGAAGGGAGGCGAGGATCGTTGCTGCAAAAATAACCCGGTTCATACATTTCCTTCCAGGGCGAAAATCGACGATAAAAAGCCTTCCTCTTCCATAAATATATTCAGGAAACAGGTTGTATAAAAGAAATTTGATGTCTTTCCCGAGGAGGCAGGCCTCTATGTTTGGGGATAGGGGAGACTGTTGTTGCACCCCTCCCCCGATGCAAAATATTTTCAATTACCACCCGGCGGGATATTGAAGGTATGTGACCGATCTGCCGACGGTCCTTTGAGGTAGAGCTTCTTCAAACGACAGGGTACCGAATCATGTATCGATGCAGGTTGATTCCAATCATTATTGCCGCAATTGCTTATTGCGGTTTTGCCGGACTGCCGCTTCATCAAAAGCCTTCCCTGCTCGAACTTTCCGGCCCCTGCGGTGGACGGCTCAATGGCCAAACGTGGTCGAGCGGCGAAATTTCCGGCAAGGTCTTTTCGGTCTATTACATCGATCCCGACGAGTCGGAGACCAACGAGCCGCTCTTCACGGCGCTTAAAGCTGAAAATTTTCCCGGGGATAAAGTGCAGTCAGTCGCGATCCTCAACACGAAAGCGACCTGGGTGCCGGGTGGCGTTCTGACGATGGTGCTCAAGCGCAAGCAGAAGAAGTACCCGCGTACGATCTATGTCAAGGACAACTGCCGGCTCCTCGCGACGAAGTGGAACCTCGCCGACCATTCGAGCGACATCCTGCTGTTCAACGCACAGGGAAAGGTGATCTTCAGTCACGACGGCAAACTGTCCGATGCGCAGATCCGTGAGGTCATCGGCCTGATCTGGAATGCGATAGACGGGAGACCGGCGGATGCGCAGAAGTAACCCTGCGGCAACCGCGCTTTTTATCGGCGGCGTCTGGAGCATGTTGACAGCGGCCGATTCCACCAATACCATCACCCGCAACCAGTTCAACTTCGGCCATCAGCTGGGGTACATCTATGCACGTATGGACGACGCCTATTTCGGGGAGCGCGGGTGCTGGCGGTTCGAGACCGGGCTGGCCGCTCTTTACACGGGCAACATGCCGCGGGTGCGCAACCCGTACTGGAAAGAGCGGACCATGGTCTACATCCCGCTCTATTTCGAGCTGTCCCCGAGCGACAACATCTCCCTGCAGATCGAACTGACCGATCTCTTCGTGGAGTTCCCGTATTACGACATCACCAGCATGGGCGGCAAGTCGCCCCGGTTCAAGACGAAGATCCGCCTCCTGCGGGAGCGGAAGTACCTTCCGGCAATCGCCCTTACCGTGGGGGTCAAGTTTTCAAGCGCAAAGCCGTACGTCATCTGGCGCGGCGACCACAATTACGACGAAAGCAACGGGCTTGCCGGAGCCGGCACCGGGGTGGCCGACTACCTGCTGCTCTTTACCTTCTCCAAGTCGCTTACCGCCGCGACCTCCCTTCACAGCCACCTCGGCCTCGCACCGCTGGGAAGCCCGGTTGACGAGTACGGCTACGGCTCCCGGCAGGCCGACGAGATCCCCTACGGCCTCTCGCTACGGCACAACTTCTCCCCCCGCTGGTCCGCCCGTTTCGAGGTTTGCGGCATGTTCAACGGCCTTCGCGCCAGCGAACTCGCCCAATACTCAGTGGCGCGGCTGAGGCTTTCGTGGAAACCGGGAAACCATTCACTGGCGCTCAATGTCGAGCACGGATTGACGGAAGAGTCGGACGAATGGGTGGGCGGGCTGTTCGGAACGTTCGAGTGGAAGGTGCGGTAGGGGGGACGGCAAGAAAACGGGCAAACTGTTCGACCATTCGCATGATGTAATCTTTCCGGATCATGCAGGATCCTTCTCTTGAATTGTTTTACCTTTCACATCGAGACTTATATTAATAAACCGCTTTGCCTATCTCATTACCGCAATCTTTTTCACCACCCGTTCTTTACCCTCCACAATAACGGCATAATAGCAGCCTGACGGGATATGACTGACCCTCTTCCTATTCCTGATATCAAGATTCGTCCCGTTGGCGATTTTCTGTCCCCGAGAATTGTAAAGAGCATACGAACGGCGCCGGTTATTACAGGGGGGCGTCCGCGGCCATGCGGGAATGGTAACCACCCCGGAATAGTTATCTTCAAATTGTTTCTGCGCGGGAAGTGTATATTGTTCAATGACATCAGGCCCGAAAACGGGCCATGCCAGGTTCCCGAAAAATTGTGGTTTGGACGTGAGATAATATGACGGGGGAAATGTGTGATCGACGATTGCCTGGTCCCATTGGACTGCGCCGTTGACCACATTGCCATGCGAGAGTGTGCCGGTGATTCCTGTTTCAACCAGTATTCCAAAATCATCGGTTGGCAGTACATTCGCCGCGATATTCTGGTCGTTTGAGTGATCCGGTATGTCGATGCCTTCCGCTAGTACCTTGTTGCGGAATACCGTGTTTCCTCTGCCGCACGGTCCCCAGTAATCCGCGATATCGATCTCCTGCACTACATTTCCTTCAAACAGATTATTATTCGGGTAATGGCCGTGCATGGAGATATCACACGGTGTCCATTCCCGGTTGAGATCGGTTTCACCCGCGCCCTGCACGGTTTCGAATGAATAATTGTAACCAAACACATTGCCGCTGGCACCGACCTGTACCATCATTGCATGACGCAGGTGCCGGAAAATATTGTTTTCGGTAAGGCAATCGGTAACGTGCAAGCCGAGGGAGACGCCGTATCCGTGTCCGTCGCCGCCGTAGTCGAAGGCATGGTGCAGGTATGAGTCGCGGAACATGCAGGCGTAAACTGCTTCGCCGGTGATATGGGCCTTTCTCGTATGATCGCTTTCCACCGCCGTTACCCAGCAGTAGGCCGCGTTTTTCAGGGCGATGGTGGCGCCGTCAGCAGTCGAAACGGTTTTAGCGATGAACAGATTTTCTACACCGGCGAATGTCACGAATCCCTGCCTGCGTATCGCTCTTAATCAATAAAAGTATAGTATCCACATCCGCGCTTTTTTCCGCCCCGGCCAAATTTCATTTGAAAACGTTTCGACGTCAACGGCTCACCTGTTTTCCGATCACTGCCGTTGTCCGGTAAACGGTTTTCCCGCCAGCGGAAACGGTTATAAAATATACGCCGGGGGCCGCTTTCCGGTTCGCCGCGGTTTTTCCGGACCATTCGATGACGGTTCGGCCGTTTCCTTTACCCGAAAGTACGCTGATGCACGTTCCGTTGAGGGAGATGACGCGCGCGGTAATCGGAATCCGACGGCCGGCCGGCAACGGCGAATCGACGAAAAGCCTGATCCGGCCGCGGGATTTTTTTTCCGTTACGTTCCACCCGTTGACGGAGTTCCTGCGACAAGGAGATTCCACGGACAAATCGGAGATTGAAAAGGAGATGCTGTCGATCGCCGCCATCCCGGAGGCGTTTCGTGCTTGTAAATACAGGATGTGCGAACCCGAAGAGAGCTCTTCCACGGAAAGGCTGTCGGAGAAGCTTTCGAACGGTCCGTCGAATCCGGCGTCGAGCGACCGGACCGCACGGGAAAACGTTGTTGCGCCGTCGAATGAATAGTCGATCCCGGTGATGACCGAATTCCCCCCGGAAACGCTGCCGCAGAGCGGGAGCACGAGCGTTGCGCCCGTGTTCCGGGTGGAAAGAAGGTGCATGAAACGGGGAGGCTGATCCGCGGCAGTGGAATCGCGGTAGCGCAGGATGCACAACGAGAGGCCGGGAACGACAAGGTCGGAGAGGTCGTCTTTCGAGTATGTTTTTGAACTCGGACCGCAGTTCGGAAAGGCAAAGGCATATTTGTCCGAACCGATCCAGGTGAACTGGGAATCTCCCCAGGTGAATACGTCGACGACGCCGAAACCGTTTTCCGAGGTCACGCAGGAGACCGTTTCGGGGGCAAGGGAAAAATTGAAGATGAGGGCCCGGAAATCGTCGGCGGTCCTGATGCCGTAAGCCCTGATGCCGTGAGAGGAATCGACGTCCGCATGGACGACCGAGTTTTCCTTTTTCGGATCGATCCAGATGTTTTGCGCGGCGAACAACGCCCAGTACGCGGCCGACGGCGCCATATCCAACGATGAACGGTACGTATACCCCGGGGTATTGAACAGGCTAAAACTCCCGAATGTGTTGTCATTTCCCACGTTGCCCTCTTCAAAAGAGTCCCAGAAAACGCTCATGGCACGGCTCCCGAATTTTTCCGCAAGCCCTGCATACATGTTGGCGACATAGATCCCGTTGATCGGTTTTTGCAGCAGGTCGCTGAGAATCGTCATGGAATTGAATTCGCTCATCATGACAAACACGCTTTCCGGCGCGGCAAGCGACGAATCGATCCACTGCCTGAGGCTGTCGATTTGTTCGTAGACGTAATCGACGGTTTCAAGCATGCCCTTCGCGTCGACCGAAAGATCCCAGTAGGGGTAACTGTGAAAGTCAATCCCGTCGCAGTAGTTCCGTCCGTCGGCCTTTTCCTCCCTGCCGACGATGTCGATAAACGCCTTCATCCATGATTTCCCGTCGTAGAGACCGCTGTTTTCTGCATCGAACCATGCGTTCGACAACAACGGGCCGAACACCTTGATCGACGGATCGATCTTTTTCATCGCTTTTGAAAAGAGCAGGAATTTTTCAGCGTACATCCGTGCGGTTACCGGACCGCCGTCTTCCCAGGCGCCGTCCGGCTCGTTTCCTATTTCCCAGAATCGTATATTGTATTTCTTGACGATATTCGCATAGAAGACCCACGCGGCAGCCTCTTCCGGAGTCCCCGTGCCGTAATTGACGCAGATCACGGGAACCGATGAATCGGGAAACGATTGCACGTACGCCATGAAGGCCTCGAAATCCCAGCTCTTCCATCCTGCCGTACCCGGCCGTGCGGTGTTCCCGATGAAGGTCGGCATGGCTATGACACTTGTCTGATTGTCGGGTCCCCCGCCGTTGAACGCCTTTACATTATTTGAAACCTGGATGTCTTGTGAAAAGAGGTACACCTCCTTTACCTCCACGCTTTTTTCGGTGTCCTTGAACTTCTTTACGAGAATCCGCACGTATTGCGTTGATTCGCCGCCCGAAACGGTTATCGAGGAAAGGGGACGGTCGTTGTCCGTTATCGTTTGTTGATTCTCCCAGAGATCATCAGGATATCCGAAAGGACCGGGATAAGGGCAATCCGTCTTCGTGAAAAAATCAATATCAAAATCAACGGCATATCGTTCACCCCATAAAATGACGACCGAATCAACAACGGAGGCCTTGGACAATGCCAGATAACAATAGGGTAAGCTTTCGGATATCAGGTCATCGCTTCGCCACCAGGTCGCGGTATCGCCGTCGGTGATGTTCGAACAGCTGTTGAACCCCCAGTTACTGACGGATGTGCCGCGTCTGATGGTCATGCTCATGAACCCCGGCGAATAGCTTTGGGAATCGCAAACCCAGACGCTGTCGGCGGTATAGGCGCCCGTACCGTTCCAATGATACCCGTTTGAAAGCGTACCGTTGGGGAACCTGAAAAGGCGGTAATTGGATTGGGCCAGCCCTTTCTGTATCCTGCTGTAGACATTGGCGTTGTTCCAGATCGGCAAACACGTGCCGGCGAGATAACGGGGCTGAAGCACGCCGCCGGTGTTCGAGAGATCGAAGGACACCGAAGCGCTGAAGGATTCCCGGGGGAGAACAACCGATACCGCGACCGCCGCAAAAATCCGAAGAACAACATTCATATCAACACCCTTTCCGAAAATGATCCGTATTCCAAGATCCCCGGCGGGAGAGTACCGGCCTTTTCCGTCCTTTTCAGAGCCCTCCGCCCGTTGCTTCTCTTATTCCCACTCCTGCTTTTTATTCCCGGCAGTGTCCCACCAAATATACATTCAGCAAACTGACAAACGGGGCTTTGGAGAAATTGATTGCGGCGAAAATGAAGGAAACGATTCCGGACGCGGCGCTACCTTCCCGCTTTTTCAAATGCCTTCCCGGTCAATCCATACAGCCTGATATCATCAATGAAAATCTCCAGGGAATCGTCCACTGTTTTACCGTAATTCTGACTGCTGCTGAAAGTGACCGCGCATACTTTTTTCATTCCTGCGCTCCAGTCAAGCTGTTCCTGCTGGGGTTTCGACCAGGGTTTCGGTGTGAGCTCCCCGACGGGTATTACATAATATTTCCAGTCCTCCGTGAGATCGAAATAGCGGCTGAAGTGACCCCAGTTGTCGGAAGGCGGGTAGCCGTTCCGGATGGTATCGGTAATGAGGTCGATCGTCATTGCGCCGAACCCTTTCGCGAAAAACGAAACGGCGGTGAGATCCGACAGGTCAAACCAGTCGCTGTTGTATTCGCCGGGAAAGGATGCGCCGATGTTCAGGACGGGATAGTCAATGCCCTTCAGTACTCCTTTCGCGCAGAGGCCTTTCCCGTTCTTCCCCCACGGTCCCACGAGCCTTTCCGAAGCATTGCCGCCCGGAGGGATGCGGATGCCGTCGTTGTCAGTAACAAGGCATGAATCCTTGTACCATACGTTCCAGAAGCAGCAGGGGGCGGCTGCATTTCCGGCGGGGAGAGCGGCGAGGCGGTTTTGCCCGGGAAGGCTGTCCTCGAAATCATCAAGCAGTACGAAGCGGTCGCTTCCGGGATCCGGCGTGACGAGCGTATCCTTTGCGGCGAGCTGTTGATAAGCGGTAAAGGTGGATTCCGGCCTGAGCAGGGCGCTCACGAGATACTCCCGTGTGGCATCCGTTGAATCGTCGTAGATGCCGAAGTTGCCGTTGTATTTCCAGTAGGAGTACGACCAGCCGCGGGAAACGGCCTGTTTTGCAATGAATGACGTATACAATGCGCGCGAGATTGAGTCCGCGGTGTCGAGTGCGCCGAATTCTCCCAGGAAAACGGGAATGCGGTTTCTTGCCGCCCAGTCGTCCACTCTGTTGAAACAGGTGACGAGCATGGAAGTATCGCTGCGGGACGCCCTCCAGCGCGTGCCTTTCCAGAGATCCGTTCCTTTAAGCCACATTGCTCCCTGGTGGGTGAATACCATCGGATCGTATGAGTGGAATGTGGCGATCAGAAAACTGTCGGGAGGGAGGACGAGTTCATTGAGCCCGTCGGCGCTGTTCCAGGAGGCGCCGCCGATGATGACGCTCCTGCCGGGATTGGTCCGGCGCACGATGGAGAGGGCTTTCGCCGCAAGGTCATTCCACAATGCGGAGGTCATCGCGCCGTTCGGTTCGTTGCAGAGTTCGAAGTAGAGCTCCGGCCCGTAAGGGGCGCATCGGCCGGCGATCTGTTCCCATATCGCAAGAAAAACCGGGGAATATTTCTCCGGATCGCTCATGAGGTCTTCGAAATGATGGACATTGATTATCACGCGGAGATCATTCGCACGCGCCTGTTCAATCGCCCACAGCACGCGTTTAAAAAAGGTTTCATCGATGATGTATGGAGCGGCGGTGTCAACATGGGCCGACCAGCGGACCGGGATACGCACGGATTGGAATCCGAGCGATTTAATATGGCCGAAATAGGTATCCTTAAGTACGACTCCCCATGCGCCTTCGGTGGGCGCTTCGAGTGCGTTGCCGAGATTCATGCATTTTCCCAGACGGGTATACTGGCTGCGGATATCCCATTCCGCACCGTCTGCGGCCGGCGGTGATTTCGTGCACTCTTTGCAGGGCGTGCAGGCGAAAAAAAACGCGGCGGATACGACAAATGGCAGCATCCGGAGCGAAAGGGTGCGATCGTTGCCTCGGAAAAACTGACGGTTGAACGAATTCATCGCTTATCCTTATCGTAAGAGGTTGAAAGGATAGTAATATACATTAGATGTCTTTCAGTCATTGCGCGGATATTTTAAAACGGCAAGCGGCGCGCTCCGTATCTCTTGAAGAAAGTCGCTCAATTTAGGTATTAAAAAAAACTGTCCATTTCCGCTCCCGTAAGCGTTATAAAAGTGAAAAACGGCATGCTGAACTGTACACTTATATATGGAGGAGGAAGTATGTTGCTGAAAACCTTTGCAGTCATAACGCTTGTCGGACAGGTTGCGGTTCATGCCTGTATGGGACCTGAAAATGTATTCGGCATTAAATTGAATAACGGAGAATCGATTGATGTGGAGGTGATTGAAAATCTGGGGGAAGAGGGGGTCAATTATAACAAGAATGAACAGGACGGTATAGTTACCTATTCATTCCGCAGCCATTACAATCCGTCGATCATGGTCAAGGTCGCTGCCCACACCGACCCTGCAGTCCTTTCCGGCATGCTCAGTTTCACGGTCGATACTTCAGTGATTCCTATGGCGGGCTTCCCGTTCGGCGCATGCGCCCGTGCGGAACTCGACTGGCTGGCGACCGCCGGAATACTTGACGTGGAGCGCATCAGACGCGAAAGAATCGAACAGGCCTTTCAAAATGAAGCTCAACAGCAATATCCCCTCGCCAGTTATTTCTGGATGAAGCAGGATTCCCTGTTACCCAATAATGCCATTTTCGAATTAACCGAAAATGGTGATTTCATTGTATTAATGGCTAATTGCGGAGGAATTGAATTTGCCGTTGCCAACCTTCCGCCCAAAACGCTCGACATCGCCGTTGGTGCTGTAATTAATGAGAGGATGGCTTATAGGGGGTGTATCGCAACCGATCCGGATCATTCGGCAATGCTTTTTATCGATATGCACGGCCGGATGCAACGACCGGGATCGACGGGGTTGAAGGCGCATCGGTCGGGCGTTCTGCTGGGGTACGACCGCCGCTCGGGAGCAGTGAAAAGAGTGGTTGCGCTGCCGTAAGCCGGTGGGAAAAGAATCGTGAAGAGGGAGCGGCATCGAATCGGTTAGAGCGTGTCGTTAAAGCGGAATGTCTGACATTATCGGCAACCGCTTGTCGCTAACGTCAAAACGGCGACGGGCGGTTTCCCTGTTTTTTATTTATCGGCAATAGTCGCCAAAGCGCAAACGGTCGGCGAAATACGGTATTCACCGCAAGAACGCCCATTGTTGCGGCGGCAAGGTATGATATAATAAATTCCATGCCGATCCGAGATTCCGATATGCCCATGCGCCATCATCATGCTCTGTTCCGTCCGTACCGGCGCTCCATGATCCTTCTTGTCATGGCGTCATTGTCCGTCTCCGGTCAGATGCGACCGGAAGCGATACTGCTTTTAGGGTGTATCAGGAATGAAACGACACACCGGGAGTATGACGGCATCCATACCGCACTCAACCGGCTGCTTGCCGATCTCTCTCAGTTCCCGCGGACCATTCTCGACACCGCGGTGCGCGTCGATTCTTTTCCCGACGAGGCGTCGCTTTTCAGGGCGCGCGACATGAATGCCGCGTATATGATGTGGGGCGTTGTCGACAGCAGTGAATCAGGGCCGGGTATTACAATCGACATTCTCAATATGGGGCAGGGCACGGTGTCGCATATTCGCATCTCGATCAATTGGAATGAGAGCGGCGATGCGGTGGCCGAAACAGTGCGGTCGAAGCTGCAGCTCTGGCTCCAGCGCACGACGATGGTGCAGTTGATCGTGACGACCCGGCCGCCCGCGGCCGCGGTTCTGCTTGACGATGCATCCATCGGGGAAACTCCCTTCGAAGGAATGCTGCATCCGGGAACGTATCGCCTTGAGTTGAAGAAAAAACCGTTTCTTCCGATGCATATACCGGTAAGTTTTATCAGCGGCAATACGTATCAGTACGATTTTGCCTTGAGTACTGATGAAAAGAAAACCGATAAACGATCCGTTGTCGGATGGCTAAGTCTATCCGTTGCCTGCCTGGGTGCGGGCGGCGGTGCGCATTGGCAATATGACCGTGCGCGGGAGCGCTATCGGGAGGCGATCCCGCCGGCTGATTTCGATCGGTTGTATAACCGGGCGATTGTCTGGGAAATCGGTCGGGATATATTGTTTGCCGCGGCAGGGGCGGCACTGGGTGTGATGATGGTAAGGGTCGTTTTTTAAATGAAAAATCCGGTTATTGAACGATGTGTCGCCTGTGCGTGCGCGATCTGGTGCAGTGCACTGCTGCGCTGCACGCCGCGAGATAATCCCTACGATCCCGCGAACCCCGGTTTCGTCATGCCGCGGTTTTCATGTACGATTTATTTACGTGATGACGTGACAACGACAGACGGCGTTAAAGGGGCGACAATCTTTTTTTCATACGGCACTCACGACGATTCCGTTACCGCCGATTCCGGCAGCAGCGTCGATATACGGATCGACGACAACGTTGCCGGTAATAGAATTACCGTCCATGTTTTATACGTTACTGCACCCACGCATCAAATACATGATCCGTTCGATGTGGCCCTTTCGAGGGAAGGCAGGGATACGACGGTGTTGCTTCACAACCGAAGTGCGCGGCCGGTTTCGTGGGATACACTTGGAAGCCGCGTCGATACCGCGGGAGTCTTTCTCGTGTGGCATGCGAGTAGTGCCGATCAATTTGTGTACTATCGCCTTATCCGGCACCCCCCGGCATCTGATGAAATT
Source organism: Chitinispirillaceae bacterium (assembly GCA_016929415.1). Classification (GTDB taxonomy): domain Bacteria; phylum Fibrobacterota; class Chitinivibrionia; order Chitinivibrionales; family Chitinispirillaceae; genus JAFGNB01. The sequence goes on from JAFGIW010000117.1 coordinate 28,339, forward strand.
GATACCGTTGCTGTTAATGTGGACCGACTCGATACGGTCTTTTTCGATCATTCGGTGGAAGAGCACGTGTTGTACTCGTACCGGATAGACGTTGTCGCGACGGACGGAACGGCCGAAGGAATTAATGACTACACGGTGAAGGTACCGAACCGTTCTCCGGAGATGCCGCGGATCGATACGATACAACCCGATTTTTTCATTTGTCTACGCATCAGGTGGCTCAAAAACGCCGATGCCGATTTCATGCAGTACACGCTGTTGCGCGGTGAGGACTCACTCAGGTTCGACTCGGTATATACCTGCGGGAACCGGGACGACACCGTCTGGCTGGATACCACCATCGACAAGGCGGCGCGTCGCTACTTCTATAAATTGGCGACCGTTGACAGCGGCGGTCTCTCCTCAGTAAGCAATGTGGTTTCACAGATAAACAGGACGACCATCGAACGGAGCCTTGTTCATATTCCTGCCGGCCCCTTCACCATGGGGCGCAACGGCGCGGAAGGAGTGCCGCTCAATCAGCAGCCGGCGCATACGGTAATGCTTTCGGCATATTGTGTCGACCAGTATGAAGTTACGATTGGACGGTATGTCGAATTCTTGAATGATGGAAACGGCGCCCACCGGAAATACTATTCCGACAGTATGGCGATGATCGGAATCAGCCGGGACGGATCGTTCTTCACTCCGGACAGTTCGCGCATCAACCATTCGATGGTATGGCTCTCCTGGAGCGATGCCGATACGTTCTGCAAATGGGAGAGGGGGCATTTGCCGACTGAAGCGCAGTGGGAAAAAGCCGCGCGCGGCAATGACATGCGCCTCTATCCATGGGGCAACAGCTTCTATTTTAACCAGCATCCGACCGACTTCTTCCTGGCAAATTATATCGCCGGGTATATCCCGGTGGATGACTCGGGCTACACCAACGACGGTGCGCGCTATACAGCCCCGGTGGGCAATTATGCTTCCGGCGTCTCCCCCTACGGACTCCATGACATGGCTGGAAATGTTAGCGAGTGGTGCAGTGACTGGTATACCAATGCGTTTCCGTCTGATTCCATTGATCCGACGGGACCTGAACTGGGGTTGTGGCGCAGCTACCGCGGCGGCAGTTTTAAAAATTACCCCGAAGAGCTTATGGCAACCTATCGCTTCCGTTACGATCCTTCAGCCCGCAGAGATGATCTCGGCTGCAGATGCGTCTATGAAACTCATTGATAAAAAGTGTTCGTTTTCCGGTCGGGAGACGTTATAAAGGTAGCAGAGATGTCCGGAAACCAACGAAACGACAATGAGCCGAGTTCCCGGACAGTACCTGCTTTCTCCGACAGTGAGACAACTGACGCCTGGAATCTGGTGCTCCTCTGTCGGAATGATAAGGGGCGGTTCTTCCCCCTTCTGATGAAGCGGCACTATGCGCTGGTGGTCAATATGGGATATCGTTTTTTTTCGGATCGCGGGCTCGCTGAAGATATGGCGCAGGATGTTTTCCTCACGGTTTATCACGAAATCGACCGGCTGCAGCCGGGAAAGCAACCGTTCGTCCACTGGCTCTGCAGGATAACCTCGAACAGCTGCCGCTCGCTCTACCGCAGGCGGAAAATCGAACAACGGGCGGTAGCGGCCGGCAAGGTGGACTACTGGTACGGGGATGAAGCGACGGAGCCTGCGGAACGGATCGATGACGAAACGAAGGACGCTATTGAATATGTCAACGATGCCCTGCAACTGATCAAACCTGATGAGCGGATGGCGCTTATTTTATCGCATGTCGCGGAACTGAAAACCGCCGAGATCGCCCTCATGATGAAAGCGCCTGAGTATACGGTGCGGCGGCTGCTTCGCCGGGCGGAGGGGAAAATGCACAAATTGATTTCTCAACGGACATTTGGACGGCATGAACGACCATAACGGCGATATCAAACGCATCGTAAAAAAGGGTTTCATCCGTCTGCCGGTTGATGACGAAACCGTTGTAAAGGCGATCGATGCGACGATCCGCTACGGTAAAAGCGGGCAGGTGGAGCGGAAAACGCTTCCGTTCCGCCGCCTCGAGCCCGTGTGGGCGTATGCCCTCGCTGCAACACTGGCGCTCGCGGTCGGAGCCGGGTATCTGGTCCTGCGCCGGGATTCTTTACATTCAGGATCTCGGGCGGCCGATTCTCAGGTGAGCGGCGGGCGGCTTCAGCCGAAAGCGGTGGTGGTGTCGTATGTGGCGGATACGGGAACCGTTGATGAGTATATGCGGCGTAAGGGTAATGAATTCCTGACCGATGGGCGGTCGCAGCTGCTTCTCGCAGTAGGGATGAGAACACGAACGGTCCTTTTCGAACAATCGGACGTAACGGTGGACCGTGCCGATTCCCTGCGCACCTCCATTTCGCTGCGGCAGGGGGTAATTGCCGTTGACGTCGCTCCCGGCGGCATCGATACCGTCTCGATCGTCACCGCCTACGGATCGTTTACCCAGTTAGGCACCCGTTTTTCGGTGTCGGTCGATTCGATCGAAGGCGCATCGGTAGAGGTCTACCGCGGATCGGTTAGCGTCCGAGAAATTGACGGCAGGGATATGATCCTCGGGCCGGGCCGGGCATGGGAGAGCCGCAACGGCGATACGGTTGCGACGATCCGTCGCGATGCGGCCGAGTTGGAAGAGCTGGAACGGGCATTTATTGACAACAAGCTGGAGCGGTTGCTGCGCCGGGGACCGGATGTACCTTCGCACTCCACGGTCGTTCCGCGAAAACCGCTTTTTAAAAAGCAACCGTCGACGGGGCGGGAAATAAGAAGCGCCGCTGGCCCTGCGGTCGATGTCGTGCGGTCGATCGGGGCGATGGCCGACCGCGGCGATTTTCATGCAATCGATTCAGTTGTCGCGCAACTGATCGATCCGGCTACCGCTGATGCCATCGCGGGAATGTTGTTGACATTGTCCCGGCGGAAAACGGATTCGTTCCGGTTTGCCGATGCCCGACGGCTGCTGGAGACGGTGGTGAAGGGCGGGATATTCTCCCCGGTCCGGCGCGAAGATGCATCAGTCCGACGGTATATGCTTCTCAAGACTCATGAAGAAACAGCACCCGGTGATCTGCTGAAGGAACTCCGGCGCCACCGGAACCTTTTCCCCGCAGGGTCCTTCGGCGAAGATATGGCGGCCGAGGAGGTCGCTTTACTCATGGCCATGAAAAGGCATGATGAGGCGGTTGCCGCCATAAAGCGGTTGCTGCACCGTTATCCGCGCCATCCGCAAAGCGGCTATTACTGCTATCTGCATGCGAGCGCCCTGCGGGAAAACCTGCACCGTAATACGGATGCGCTTGACGGATACAAACGGTATATCGCGGCATACCCTGACGGAAAATACGGGGAGGATGCGCTCTATTGGATCATACAGCTCAGTCGATCGTCGGGCGACGCGGATAATACCGCGCAGTATAAAAAAACCTATCTGAAACGATATCCGCACGGACGGTGGATCGAAGAGGTTCGGGCAATCGATGTTTCAGTGAGGTAATAGGCGGTAATTACGGGCCGGACCGAACATGCCCAGATTTTTACTCCCCCCGCAGCTCCCGTACCAGCGGATCCGGGTCTTCCAGGCGCATCAGCGACTCACCGACGAGCAGAGCCCTGACGCCGGCACTCTGCAGCATCCGGGCCTGTTTTCCGCAGTCAATGCCGCTTTCGGAGACCACCGTCACCTCCCCGGGAATATGGCGCATCAGCTCGAGGGTTACGTTGATGTCGGCGGTAAACGTGGAGAGGTCGCGGTTGTTGATTCCAACGAGGTGCGGTTCAAGCTTCATCACCCGATCGAGTTCGCGGAGATGGTGCAGCTCGACAAGCGGTTCGACGCCGAGGGCGCACGAGGCCTCGTAGAGGTCGCGCAACTGTTCATTGTCAAGTGCGGCGGCGATCAGCAGCAGGGCATCGGCGCCGAGGACAGCGGTCTGTTCGACCTGGACAATGTCGATGATGAAATCCTTGCGCAGCACCGGAAGCGCAGCCGCCTCACGGATGGCGGTCACATACGACGGCATCCCCATGAAAAAATGCTCGTCGGTAAGCACCGATACGGCGTTTACCGCGGCACGCTCATACGATCGGGCGATGGCGACCGGATCGAAATCAGGCCGGATGACGCCTTTAGAGGGGGACGCCTTCTTAACTTCAGCGATGATGCCGAGATGCGTGCCGCCTTCGACCGACCGTGCAAAACCGCGATGCGGCGGCACCGGTTGCATCGCGACCGCTGCGCCCCGATCGCGCTTGAGCAGGGCGACCTCTTTTCTTTTCCAGACGAGAATCGTATCGAGAAATGACGGCATGTCGCCCGGCCTATCCTTTCGGCGCGGAGCGGCCGGCCGCGAAGGAGAGAAAATTCTTAAGGAGGATCTTCCCGCCCTCGGTCAGGATCGACTCCGGATGAAACTGGACGCCGAATACGGGGTGGGTTGCATGCGCCACCCCCATGATGAGTCCGTCATCGGTATGCGCAGTGACCGAAAGACATGGAGGACAGCTTTTCCTGTCGACAATAAGACTGTGGTATCGCGTGGCGATAAAGGGGTTGTTCATCCCGCTGTAGATACCGGCGCCGTCATGATGAATCGACGACACTTTCCCGTGCATCAGATAGGGGGCGCGGAGGACCGTGCCCCCGTACGCAACGCCGATCGACTGATGCCCGAGACAGACCCCGAGCAGCGGCACGGCAACGCCGAGTTTCCGTATCAGCTCGACCGATATCCCCGCCTCCCTGGGGGTGCAGGGGCCCGGAGAAATAACGATCGCCTCCGGCCGCATCGCCGCGACTTCCGCCACCGTCACTTTGTCGTTACGGAAAACGCGGATTTCCTTCTCGGTCAACTCACCGAGGTACTGCACGAGATTGAATGTAAATGAATCGTAATTATCAATCATCACTATCATGGCGATTTTTTCCGGTTCTATCCCGTGATCTTTTCCGACTGTGCGATTGCGGTGAAAAGCGCCGTCGCCTTCTGGACCGTCTCCTGGTATTCACGCGACGGGTCGGAGTCGGCAACGATGCCGGCCCCTACCTGGATGAGCGCCTTCCCGTTATGGTAAAAAATCGTCCGGATGACGATGCAGGTGTCCATCCGTCCGGAAAAATCGATATACCCCAGTGCGCCGCCGTACAGCCCTCTCTTGACGCACTCAAGCTCGTCGATGATTTCCATCGCGCGGATCTTCGGGGCGCCCGAAAGCGTACCCGCCGGGAAACAGGAAAAGAGCGCGTCGAAAATATCGCACCCTTTTTTCAGTTTCCCCTCGACATTACTGACAATATGGATCACATGCGAGTACTTCTCAATATGCATCATATCGGTGACGCGGACCGTCCCGCTCTCGCTCACCCGTCCGACGTCATTGCGGCCAAGATCGACCAGCATGATGTGCTCGGCCCGCTCCTTGGGATCGGCGAGCAGCTTGTCGATCAGTTCCTGGTCTTCCGCATCGTTCCTTCCCCGGCGGCACGTCCCGGCGATGGGCCGTACCTCCACCGTGCCGTCCTCGACGCGCACGAGCATTTCGGGCGACGCGCCGATGATCGCGGCATCGTCCTGCATGAGAAAATACATGTACGGTGAAGGGTTGACCACCCGGAGTATCCGGTACAGGTCGAACGGATCGGCCTCGACGGCAACCGTAAACCGCTGCGACAGCACCCCCTGAAAAATGTCACCCGCGAAAATATAGTCCTTGCATCTCCTTACCGCCCGTTCGAAATCATCTTTTTTTACATTTGAGGCAGGATTGCCCTGCGGCCGGATGTCGATGGAACGGACGGGAAGCGGTTGGGACAGTTGTTCCTGCATCGATTCGATGCGTTTGCAGGCGTCGCGGTAGGCCGGTTCGACCTCCGCGGCGGGATCGACGAAAATGTTGCTGATGAGTATCAGCCGGTGCTCTTTATTGTCAAATGCGATGACGTCGCGGTAGAAGGCGAAAAACAGGTCGTCGAGCGGGTCTTCCTTGGGATTTTTGTCGGGAATAACCTCACTGAGTCGTATCGAGTCGTAGGCGAAATACCCCACCGCACCGCCGGTAAAACGGGGGACTCCTTCGATCGATGCAACGGTATACCGCGAAAAAATTTCCCGCAGCGCTTCGATCGGATTGGAGGAGCCGCGCTGATGGCGCATCCCTTTTACCTCCCAGGCGCCGCCTTTTGCGATAAACGTCATGAATGGGTTTCCCCCGATGAACGAATAGCGCGCAACGATATCGCCCCCGGTAACGCTCTCCAGCAGGAAACTGTACTTTTCTTTGCGATACAGCTTCATCCAGACCGAAACCGGCGTCTCCGTATCCGCCAATACTGTTTTACCGATTGGTATAACGTTCGCGGTCTGAGCGGCTCTTGTTACCTCGTCCAGCGTTGGAAATTTCACGTGCGCCTTTCCGGAAAAAAGAATTTTAAAAATACATCGCGTAAGCTGATACCGGTAGGCATCAGTAATTTATGGGCGATCCGGCGCGAATTGTTTCCTGAGTTCGCGGTCGAGACGTTCGATCTGATCGGGTGAATTTCCCGCAAGAAAAAACATACTCAGTCGCGGCTGCTTCCACCTGCCGTGATACCCGACGCGAAGCGGAGAGAGGAGCAGAATGCCGCACCCGGTTTCCCGGTCGAAGGCCCTGTTCCCGAGGCAGTCCCGGAACAGGTCGTATGATTCCGGAAGCGTGCACTTATTCTTCCCGATAAAGCGAAAAAGTGTGTGCTTTCGAGGGGCGATGCGTTCACGCAGCAATTGCCCGACAAGCCCCATGGTACACCGGCCGTTGATTTCGATACAGGCCGCGAGGCATTTTTTGCCGTGCCGGTCGTGATAGACGAACGAATCGATCCCCATGGGCCCGAAATAACCGCATGAAACCGCCTCTTTCGCCGCGGTCAAGGTGGAACGTTCCAACTCCGGTTTCCACGGTTCGATCATTGGATCGTTTTCCGCGCAGTAGATACCGAAAAAGGCACCGTACCTGTTGACCCACTGCCGCTGGTACCTGATCGTGCCGCTGCTGCCGTCCGGATTGATCGTTACTGCGGTGGAGAGATCGGCCGTGCGGGTGCACCATGGCTCGATGACGGCTCCCCCGTGAAGCAGATAGTTTGCAAGCAGCGGACGTTCGGCGCTGCAATGTTCAGGCTGCCGCACGACACGCAATCCGAAACCCGCCCCGCCGAAGGCCGGTTTGATGACAAGCGGAAAACCGTCTGCGGACGATGCGAATGCCGACTCCGCCTCCTCCATGGTGGCGCAGAATCGCGAACACGGAACGCCAAGTCCGTGGCGTCGCGCCAGTGAGGAACAGAAAAGGCGATTGTTGATCTGACGGACGACATCGAGCGGCGGCAGGCCGGCGTCGGCCTCGGCGGCCAATCGCTTCACCGCCTCCCGGTTCCATCCCCAGACGACATTGATTGAACGGTCGGAAACACTGCCGCCCCGTTCCGACTGGTCGCCTTGAGCAAGTCCGTATTCCCGCAGGTAGGCATGGAAGGTCTCGCGAAGCTCTACATCGAGCAGTATCGTATCGCCCGACTGCATCAGGGGTGTAAACAGCGCCGTCATCTCTGCGGCGGAACGCTTCACCGCACCCACCGGAAAGCCGCCCAGTTCAAGATCGAAAAGGGCATTAAAATAATAGCGGTGGGGGGTGTGCATTGCGGAACCTCGCGGGTTGCGATTGATGGTGAACAACCAACGACGTTTATTGCTTTGCCGATATCTGATACCGGATCCGCAACGATTCGGCCCGCTTTCCTTCTCCGTTGGCAAGCAGCGCGCGGTACAGATGGGCGGCAATGTCCGTCCGTAGGCCGCTGTTGGCGGCTGTCAGATCGGCAAGCGCCAGTTCGAACATGCTGATCGCTTTCTCGTACCGCTTCTGCTGCATATAAATAACTCCCACACGGTTCTGCAACTCGGCGATGCGCGGATGGCGCGGAAACTTCTCGAAAAATTTCAGGTAATACTGGATCGCATGTTCCGGGTTCTTCCGGAATTCGAGCTCCGCCAGCCGCAGCCAGCTCTCGCCTGCAAACGTGCCCGAAGGAAAAAGCGCCAGATAGGTAAGAAAAGCCTCTTTGGCGACCTCCGCGTCGCTGACGTGTTCGGCCTGAAGCTTTGCAACTGAAAAAAGCGCGTCTTCACGACGCAGCGGCGAGACGCCGGGATCGGCAAGCACCTGTTGATAAAGCTTCAGAGCCTTGCGCCAGTCTTCATTGCGTTCTGCTTTACGGGCATCGTTGTAGAGCTGCGCCGACACTACCGCGGGTTTTAATCGGCCGAGCAGCATCTCGGTGGTTCGACCGGGCTTGGGGTACGCCTTCTTTGTTCCCGGTTTGCTCCCGGGAGTGTCGCGGTAACCGCCCGATGCATGAACGTATGCCGTGGTTTTTCCGCGGCGTAACGGTTCGGGCGCGACGGCAATGACATACACTCTTTCGTTTCCGGTGAGGGAAAACAACGTGTCGACAGTTTCAAATCCCTCTTTTTCGATATGCGCATTGTGCCAGCCGGCAGGCTGCCTGATCGTGAGCGGAGCGGTCCCGAAGTAGCGTCCGTCAATAAACACGTCGGCGTCCGGAATCTTGCTGCGGACCGAAACCACCTTATACCGCAATAAGGTATCCACTCCCGGAATCGCTTCGACTTCCGACCGCGCCACGACCGGTCCGCCGCTGAAAATCCTGTAGCGCTGTATTGAGGGATCAAACTGCAGATACTGCCCGGCATGCAGCACGGTATCGCCAATAGGTCCGTCGGTGATCCTGACCGAACCTTCGAGGACCCTGGTCGCCGCCTTTCCACCCAGATCCGCCTCGATGCGGAAATAAGTCCCGGTTACCGCGATGCGATAATCAGGGGTCGAGACCGTAAATGGCTGATCCTTCCTCCGGGGATGGACGAAAAATGCAACCCTGCCATTGGTGCCCGATCCTTCGGAAGAGGAGAAATCGACGCGGTAACGGGCCCGGTTTCTTGAAACCGACTCAAAATTGACTGCCGCACTATTGCGCAGCTCGATCGATCCGTGGGCATTGACCAGGGTTGCGCTGCCGCCTTCAACCGTCGCGCACCGGCCGCTTACCGTTTCCGCCATGCTGTACGAGCCGGCGGCACTGCCCCCCAGTTGATACACCATAGTCGGCAACTCCTGCGTGCCCTGCCGCGTCCGGTGGAGTCCGATCATCGCAAGCGCGATAACACCGACCACCACACCTGCTACACCTATACCGCGCACCAATGAGCGGTAATGCTTCAGTATATGCCAGAACGGCTGCTGTCCGATGGTGAGTTCCTCCTGCTGCGTAACCATGGAAAAGAGCCGTTCTTCCATTTTCTCCCATCGGCTGTAAGGTACGATCTGCTCGGCGCGGATGATCTGTTCCCAGCGGGGTTTTGAAGCTGCCTTCACAATCTGCTCATCAAGCAGTTCTTCGGCGGTTTCAAGCGCCGAAACGGTCACCGGTTCCTCGCTGGTTTCGTAGCGGACCCAGCTCTCCTGCAGCCGTTCGTCGCAGCGGCCGATACGATCGAAAAGGAGCGTCTCCATCGCTTCCCACCGGCCGGTGGTCGGTTCCTCACAGAAAGCCATAAACTGTTGTTCCCACGGCGAGAGTTTCACTACCGGCTGCATTCGATCATAAAGTTTTACGCTGAGTCGCTCCCACTCTTTTTCAGAGAGATCAATCTCGCTTTTCAGGCATTCGTCAACCGGTTCGTCATATTCGCTGTACTGGGTGATCTGGGAAAAGAGGTCCCGTTCCACCTGTTCAGCCTTTTCGGCGGGATGCATCTCGTCGAGGCGCAATATGCTCAAAGCGCCGAGATCTTCACACTCACGGATACGCTGCAACAGCCTGGCCTCCACGGCGGCGAAATCGATGTCACCCTCCGGACAATGCCTCCGCAGTTCCTCATCGAACCAGGTTTCTCTGTTTTCAAACGTTGCCATCGTACTACTTTTCCAGATCGTCCAGAAATTCGCGCATCTGTTTTCGCGCAGTAAACAAACGTGATTTGACCGTGCCTTCCGGAATTCCCATGATCGATGCTATTTCCGACAGATCCATTTCGCTGTAGATATTAAGCACAAGGGGAATCCGCAGCTTGTAATCCAGGGTTGCAACCGCCCGCTCGACCAGATCTTTCAACTCGAGATGCTTCAGACTGCCGATCTCGTGTGAAGGAACCATGTTCTCGACGACATCGATCTGCACCGTATCTCTGGGCGAAATCCTCTTTTCAGCCTTCTGATAACGCCATCGTCGCGTACAGACATGGATCACCACCCGGTGAAACCAGGTTTTAAACGAGGAGTCGCCATGAAAGGTCTTTAGCGACAGATAGATTTGAAAAAAGACCTCCTGCAGCAGATCTTCGTGGTCCCCGTACGGTCCGGTAATCTTGTAAATGAGGTTATATGCATAGGAACGGTACATATAAAAGATCTCTTTGAATGCGAGTTGATTTCCAGCCCTGCACTCATCGAGTAGTTTACGCGTCGGCTCCAGTATGGTTTTAATCATAGAACTCCATCATTATGAAATAGAAAATCCGGGTAAAACAACTCCCGTTTAAATGACTGGCTCGATTATTTGCGGTATCAATATAATAGTAGCTATCATTCACTTGCCGGTTCGGCTTAGTAATGCAGCCACCTCCCGTTTCCGCAGAAGGAATACTACTGTTCTGCCCTGCAGATTATCTTATGATTGTATCTAAAAGTATCTCAATTATACGATTCTGACTGATGTTGTCAACTTCCGCATGGAAGGAGCGCACCAGCCGGTGACGCAAGACCGGATAGGCGGCTCGGCGGATATCATTTATATCGGGAGTGGGCCTGTTTTCAAGAATCGCATAGGCTTTTGCTGCAAGAATAAGGTACTGGGAAGCACGCGGACCCGCCCCCCATGTAAGAAACGGCTTGATGGAATCCGGGCATGAAGGGTCCTTCGGTCGTGTGGCCCTGACCAGGGATACAGCGGCATTTATCACGGATTCGGCGATCGGAATGTTCCAGACCAAGTCCCTGTACAACAGCATCTCTTTAAGGGAGCAGACCGGCTTGAGAATGACATCCTGTTTGGAGGTCGTTGTTCGTACGATCTGAAGTTCAGCGTCATAATCGGGATAATCGATCTCAATCGAGAACATGAAACGGTCCTGTTGTGCTTCAGGAAGCGGGTAGGTCCCCTCCTGCTCGATCGGATTCTGGGTCGCCAGAACCCAGAACGGTCGCGGGAGCGAATAGGTATGCCCCGATGATGTCACCTGTCCCTCCTGCATTGCCTGCAGCAGGGCTGATTGCGTTTTCGGCGGTGTGCGGTTGATCTCATCGGCCAGCACGATATTACTGAATACCGGCCCCTGAATGAAGCGGAATTCGCGGGTACCGGTATTCCGGTCTTCATGCAGTATCTCAGACCCGGTAATATCCGAGGGCATGAGGTCGGGAGTAAATTGAATACGGTTGAACTGAAGATCAAGACACTCCGAAAGGCTTTGAATCAGCATTGTTTTTGCCAGGCCCGGAACACCGATCAGAAGGCAATGCCCCCCGGCCAGAAAACAGGCCAGGAGATCGGAAATAACCTCATTCTGGCCTACTATACGCTGTGATAAAGCCTCTCTTATTTTCAGAACCGAAGTAGATAAGCGTTCAAGCTGTTCTTTCTCATGCATGGGGGACCCCTGTGTGGTGAATTTTTTGTTTCAAGTAGTCAGAATTCAGGAGTCAGTAGTCAGGAGAATGATGTCATGAAGATTAGTTGAAAAAAGATAAAATGGGATCTGCCGCCTGAACAATTATTCCCCCTCAGATCGCCTTCCGACTTCCGACCCCTTGCTCTCCCTGATCTCCTTCATCGATATTTTCAAATTGAAAAAATAGTATATCCCCATGACCGCGACGGCGACATATCCGATCGCATGATAAATTACCACGATCGCGCCGGCCTTGTCTGCCGCAATGCCCGCCAATGCCAGCCCCGAAAGCATCATGGCGTGCAATGTCCCTACATAACCGGGTGCAAGAGGAATCGCCGCGCCGATCGCGGCAAATGCGATCCCGAACATGCTGACCCATGCATCAAATCCGGTTATACCGTATCCCAGTACCTGCACCATCGCGACATAACAGAGCGGCGTAAGCAGCGAAAGGATAATGACGGAAACCGTTCGTTTGAATGAAAAAAGCCAGTCGAGATTTGAAATGAGTTCTTTACCGATCGGGATAATCACCGTTCGGAACCGCACCGGTATGATCGCCAGGCATCGCTTCGCGACCCGTTTCGAAAGTGCCGGATTTTTCGTATAGGCGAAAAAGCAGAGCAGCACGCCGCATAACCCTCCCGCAAGCAGCACGCCATAGTTTCGGATAACCGACAGCTTCGGCAGAAAAACGATCGGCAGAATTAAAAACAAAACGTACACAAGAACATCCAGAAACCGTTCCGCAAGAAGGGACCCCACACTCTCTGCAATGGTGAACCGGTTCCGTTTCCAGAGCAGCACCGCGCGTGCGGCCTCTCCGATCCGTGCCGGAAAAAAATTATTTACCATGAACCCTATCGCAACCAGCGGAAAAAGCCCCTTTTTCGAGCACTCGCTCCGCTGCGGCAGCATTACCTTCCATCGCCAGGCCCGCAGGAGCAGGGTTGCCGGACTGAGGGCCACGACAATCGTTATCTTCCAGAACGGCGTCTGACGCATTTCGCGGAACATCTCCGTAGCGTCGACCTGACGTAAAAAAATCCATACGCCCACCGCGCCGATCGCTACTCCGGCGGCAATCTGCAGCGCCGTCACGCGCTTCATGCCTGGTCCATTCTGTAAAGAACCAGCCCCGAGTATATTTTAGGGTAAAAATTCGTCGATTTCTGCGGCATCCGTTCCCCTGCGGCCACGACATCGCCCACCGTCGCGATGGTGGTCGGCCTGATGAAAAAGCCCCCGTGGAAATCGTCGTTCCCCGTACACCGTTCGATCCCGGCGGGGACATCATTAACATAGTCGATAACGTCATGGAGGACATGCCCGTCGAGCGGCAATCCGAGTATGGTATTGATGACGATGACGTTGATCATCGATACCGGGAGCCGCTTCCAGAGCATCGACCGCTCCGGCATGATCGATGAGAGGCTGTGTTGTCCGTTCCCGTTAAGCGTACAACCGTACAGCCGCCTGTCCGTGCCGTCGAGAAACAGCAGTTCCCGCCGGTCATCGGAGGTTATGAAGCGGTAAATTTCCTTTGCATCCACATCGCCATGGTCTTCAAGAGTAAAGTATGCGGCGAGTTCGGTGCGCATGTCGACGCTGCGTCCCGCCCGGCGCACCAGCCGGTGAAAGGGTCGTATCAACAGCCCGGGATCGGAGGTCGACACCACGGTCATCATCGTGTATCCATATTCGGGTCTAAGATGATCATGATAAAAGTTGAGCCCCGTTTCATAACGGTGATGACCGTCGGCGATCAGAATGGTCCGGCTTCCGGCCAAGGCGACAAGTTTGTCGATGGCCGCCCGGTCGCCGCAGCGGAAAAGCGAATGCACCACACCGTTACTGTCGGTAAAACGTCCGTCGGGACGATCGTTTACCAGACCGCGCAGCAGCGTGTGGAACCTGCCGTCATCGTCAAGCAGGCCGAAAATCTGTTCGGTGTGCGTCCGGCAGGCATCAAGCAGTTCATAACGGTCCTGTTTCGGTCCACTCAGAGTCGCTTCGTGCGGCAGGACGACCTTCTCCTCAAAATCGACCAGTTTCACCAGAACAACGACACCGGTACGCACGACCTCCTTTTTATTGAGGCCGCCGTCGTAGGTAAACCGCTGCTCATAGATATACACCGACGGTTCCTCATCCCGCCGCAGAATTCCTTTTTCGATCCACGACGAGAGCAGCGATGCCGCCCGCGCATGTCGATCGGCATTCGCACAGTCATTCTTTCGGGGCTTGTTCTGCGTTACCCGCACGATATTGCTTTCGTCTTTCCGGTAAAGATCATCAATCATCATCCGGTCGAGCATATCGTAGGGGGGCGCAATAAATCTGCCCATATCATCCGGGTGCTGCAATCGAAAACGAAATCCCGTAAACGGCCGTAATTCCGCCATGCTGTCTTCTCCCTTTACAAATAAAGTGTTGTCTGTACCGCCGCTGCGCTGCAAAACGATTTCCGGTGGATCGCACAAAGTCCGTGCCGCCCGATCCGGTCCCGATGCAGCGCCGTTCCATACCCTTTATGACGGTCGAACTGATACTCCGGGTATCGACGATGAAAATCGAGCATCATCCGGTCGCGCGTCACTTTCGCAAGTATCGATGCTGCTGCGATCGATGCGCTGCAGGCATCGCCGCCCACAACCGCTTTCTGCCGCTCTGCAGGCAGGTGCGGCACGATCCTGTTCCCATCGATCAATGCGCGGTTCCAGGCAACCGTAAGGCCGCACACAGCCCGGTACATCGCCGTAAATGTCGCCTGAAGGATATTAAGCCGGTCGATTTCCTCAGACGATGCGGTGCCGACAGCCCAGCCGCATGCCGATTCGATAATAATCCGGTAGAGCCGCTCCCGTTCTTTCGGGGAAAGTTTTTTCGAATCATTAATACCTTCGATAGGATTGATGAGGTCAAGCAGTACCGCTGCCGCAACGACCGGTCCGGCAAGCGGCCCTCTTCCGGCCTCATCGATCCCGATCACCGGCCCTCCCGCTCCGGCCTCCATCCAATCGAATGAATAGAGCTTTTTCGTGACCGCGGCCCTGATAGTATGATCAGATCCTGCCAACTACCCGACGCCCTTCAATACGGACCCTTCCATTGCCGACAGCCTCTACAGCCCGCCAGTAATTCGCATGCTCTGCCTTGAGTACCCTCGCCGCCAGTTTTTCCGGGGTATCGCCGTCCCTTACCGGAACTGCCTTCTGCAGGACGATCGGCCCGTGATCATACTCATCATCTGCAAAATGAACGGTTATTCCGCTGATCTTCGCCCCGTAATCAAGAACCGCCCGGTGCACCCGCTCGCCGTACATTCCCTTGCCCCCGAATGCGGGAAGCAGGCCGGGGTGGATGTTGAGGATGCGGTTTCGAAAAGCGTGTACGACGGGGGGGGGGAGTCTTTTCATGTAGCCCGCACAAACGATCAGCTCGACGCCGTACTGTTGCAGGTGCTGTTGCAGCGATTCGATATAACGTTTTTCCGTCTGAAAATGCGAAGGTGCGCAATGTACCACCGGGATACTGCTCTTTTTCGCACGCGCAACCGCCCCTGCGCCGCTGTTATTGACGACAAGAACGGTGATGTCAACGTGGAGGTCACCCGCCTCTTTTCGATCGAGTAATGCCTGGAAGTTGCTGCCCCCGCCCGAAGCGAACACGGCGCATCGCATTTCAGTTCCCCTGTTCGGCATCTCCCGGACGTTCGATCCGGGCCACGTCGCCGTTGAATGCCAGTTGATATTTTATCCCCGCCCAGGTGATTGTATTGGTCAATGCAGTAAGGCAGTAACTGACGCCATGAGTCAATCGCAGAAACGGCCAGTAAAAAATGAATTTTCCCCGCGAGTAGGTCGATCCCAAAAACGGATAGAGTGCGATCGTGATCAGCTCGCCGATATAGAACAATGTCGCGGCGCCTCCTCCGGCTGCAAGAAAAGACTTATCCGACGACAGCGCAACAACCGCTGCAAAGGGCAGAAGTACAATAAGAAACATCCCCGAAATAACTACCGGAAAACCAATAAAAAACCAGATTTTTCTCTGATAGGCTTTCAAATACATGATCTGGCGTTCAAACCAGTTGATGGTCCCCCGTACGGTCTGAAGCAGATCATCCGTCTGAGTGACACATGGTGGAACGACAACCGCTTTTCGTCGTGCTTTCAACACCAGGTGGGACAGACACATATCGTCAACCCCGGCATGCGACCATTTTTCCGCGACACCCAACTCTTCAAAATCCTTCCGCCGGATGGCCATCGAGCCGCCCCACAATCCGACCCCGCCGATGAAACATGCCGCGGAAAAAAGGACATAAATGACAATATTAACATATGAATGAGCGAGTTCTCCCAGAGTGCCTTTTCGTGCATGGAGCCACCTGAAACCGCTGGTAGCGGTTATGCCGGGATCCGCCAGCGGCAAAACCAGTTCCCTCAACCACGACGGTTCAGGCCTGATATCCGCATCGGCGAAGACATACACCTCGGCATTTTCCGCTTTTTTCAACCCGGCAAGCAAATTATGGTTCTTCTGGACGCATGCAGTTGATAATCCGGCAACTGCAAGCCTTGCCCGCTTATTGCCTGCCATAATCCGTTTTATCACTCCAACTGCTTTATCTTGTTCGCTTTCAACGGCATAGACAACCAGATAATCCGGATAATCCAGATTGAGGAAACCTTGAAGGTTATTCACCAGATCCTTGGGAATACCCTTGCATGGAACAATTATGGCACAGCGCGGAGTAAAGGGCATTCTGAATCTTTTGCGCAAATAGTGGTCGTACAGGAAGCGTTGATAAAAAATGGTAAAAACGGTGATCAAAAAATCGCACGAAACAAAGAGCAACGCAATTATAAACAGTATCCGCGTTATCAGCGAGCTGCCGGTAATTTGAAGAAAATCCAAAAAACCTCCTTTTTCGGCCTTCTAAAAATACACGCCAACCACAACCCGGTGCAATAAAGGGTTTTTCCAAGGTGAAGTCGAAGCATTGGCATGATAGGCCGCGGAGTAATCCATGGAGAATAGTAAGGAGTGTCTGGTTTTCGGTTCAGATATTCATCTCTCCAGTGCCGGACGCACGCAATAAAAAACCTGTTTCCAACTGGAAACAGGTTTTTTACAATGCAGCGGTCAAATATATTTATTCTTGTTTTACACCGAGTTTTTCAATCTTGGACCACGCAGCCGTTTCACCCTTTGTCGTATACAACACTTTAATATAGGCAAGATAGGTGCCGTTTCCAACAATGCGACCCTGCCTGTTGGTCCCCCCCCATTCCAGCAGACATGTATCGGTGGAGGTGATTTCAGGTGGTTTATATACCACATTCCCGACCTTGTCATAGATGGTAAGATTCGTCTTGTAGGTTGTCTCCTCCGCAACCTTCGCTTTCGCTTTGATCAGGATATAAACCTTGTTTTGCAGACCACCATTCGGGTTAAACGGATTGGGGCCTATCATAATTTTGAGATCGAATGGAGCCCGTTTAACCTTAATCGCGACTTTTTTATTTGTCAAAACCCGCTGAACATTGCCGGCCGCATCAATCACATTCGTTTCAGCTATGGCCGGGTCTGCATTTATCCATGCGGAGTCGTTATTCGCAGGCCGGACAACCGACGGCACCAGTTCTTTTACCATAAAACGACAGCTGGCGACATCCTGCAATTTGACGCTGCTGTCCACCACTGAATACGCATTACCTAGTATGTCAATAAAAAGCAACGGCTGACCGCCCGTCTGATTGACTGTAGGCGGACTCTTGAGAGGTTCGGAGAATGTCGCAAAGACGGTATCGGCAGCAGTAATGCTGTCGCTCAGATACGCTCCGAAGTGATATCGTACTTCTGTCAACACCGGCGCGGCGCCGTCCTCGACCTGTTTGAATTTCGTTTGATTTGTTTCATAATTGGAGAAAAACACCGTTACATTCATGACTCCAGATGTCTTGTCCTTCAAGACACTGGGGGAAAACAGTCCAGCTATATTTACATCGACGGTATCACCCCCCATTCCTACCGGGGTGTAATTTTCCGTTTTTGCGTTGCCCGAATTTCCCTGCCAGCTGAAACTCGTTCCCATAAATCCCAGGTCGACACCTTTATTAAACGTGAGGCGCACACGATCGACCATCCCGTTGCCGTCATCGTCGTAGTATACCGCGCTGAGGATATCCGGAGCGATCTTCCTCGAATTCAATACCACCGGCCGGTTGAGCGGATGGGCATGATTGCCGGAGGCGTCAACAGCAGGACCGGCCGGTGTGATTTTCAGGCTGTCCCCCTCTCTCGGGGCATTCGCACCGAGGTCCGCCACGACCACAATAATGCGCCCAGTGGGGGCTCCCTGCGCATTCTGCTCGGGCTGCGATTGAATCACCTCCAGTGGAATCTGTTCTGTGCCCTTGATAAGGGTGAGGCTGAGACCCTGAACTTTGAGATAATCCACCGATTCCGTAAAATCAATAATCATCGTATCGTATCCCGCGGTCAGCCGTTCGATCAGCAGGCCGGATTTAAGAAGCGGTCCTACGCCATCTTCGATAGTGAAACTAAATTCGACGGTCGGCGCGTCGGGTGTCGCGGGATTCCACCAGTATGTTTTACCCAAACCGGCGCCCGATTCGGTATATCGCGTAATCCCTTCGGGAAACGGCTCGGGAAGGGTAACCGTCAAATGAGCGGGATCAGCGGCATCCTGGGCGATATCCTGTCGTTTGACAACACGGAACTGACTGTTGACGCCCGTGAGACCCGGCCAGTACAGCACTATCGAATCGGGGATATCGGTGGGTGCAAGGGCGGAGTCGTAATAAATTTCAACCCGGTCGACACTGCCTCTGCCGTTATCGGCAATATAGGTTGCCTGCTTGATCATGGTAAAACAGGCGTCGAAGTTGATATCCCTCCGCTCCCCGCTGAGGACATTCGGTTCATTTGAAGTAACGGTAATTTGACCGTCGCTTACATTTTTCGAGGTCGCCTGTATCCATATCTTCACCTGCCCGGCGACAAGCTGACTTGTTGTGATCCGCTCGGACGAGATTTCCGTCGCGTACGCCGCCACCCCGCCGAGAAAGGTGATGTTGAATGAGGTTGTCTTGTCGGCGGACATTGTAGCTCCCCCATCTTTGGAAGCCCGGATGGTGACCGGAACGCGGATTCCCGAACATCCCCTTATCTCCGCCGTAGGATCATATTTTGCGGTATCACCGTAAAATACGATGAGCTTGTCCAGCTTTGATCCTACCATCAAATAGGCGGTATCGATTTCAGTGGGTTTGATGACGAGCGTTGCAACCAGCGGGAAAACCATCCCGCTGTCGCCATTGGTCACTATTGCACGAAACGTCGCCAGCCCGGTAGTGTCCGTATCCCTGAGGGAATCGGCGATGATGCCGATATCGGGTTTGGTACTGACGCAATTGATTGCATATGCCGAATCGACCCTGTTTCCATACATATCATATGCCTGAACCGTTGCCGCAAAAGTCTCTCCCTGATTGATGATTTCCGTCATACCTGAAGCGGGTCGTTGAAATGAGATACTGTCCGCCGGACCGGCAAGAACCCTTACTCCCTGGCTGCTTCCGAGAAACGGGATCACCTTACCTCCACCACTTGGCTCTATCCATCTTCCGGAAACCAGCACATACTCGACGCCGCCCAGCGGCACCCTGGTGAAAACCACATCCACATTGGCCGTGGTTGAAATGCCGCCCGGTATACTGGTTACCGGCGCGCCCGCCGGATCGAGCAGGACGAAACGCGACTGCAGTTTGACGTCCGTCGGATCGATCTTGTTGGTAAAAGGCTGCGAGCCTTTTCTGGCCTTCACATTGAGCACCACCTCCTCACCCGCGCGCACCACGTCTTTTTGCTTCCCCGCCTTGTCAACAACAAGCACGTCAAGCACGTAATCAAGTTTACGGTAGGGAATAAACCCGACCGCGGTGGTAAAGGGCTGATTGTCGGAACCGATTCCTTCGATGATCATTTCGAGAAACGCGAAATCACCCGTTGCGGGAACGGTAACTTCGATCGTGTTCGAACCCAGTATGATTTTTTGCGCCGGTATAGTAATGTCCTTAACATTGGCCGCGGTGATCGCTTTATAGGCGTTTCCGAAACAATCCGATGTGTCGAGCTTGGTGACGATTCCGAAATAAACGATTTTCAGATCCGTCATCGTACCTATTCGCGGAGTGACGTTGAAACCGATTTTAGCGGTCGACCCCGTGATTTCCACCGGCACGGTCGGTCTGACCGTGATCACATCCACCGGCCTGCCGCCGCCCTTCGGAATGGCTCCCAGATCGGCCCGCGAGCCGTCGGGGTCTTTCACTCCCGCATCCGTCCACCCCTTGTCAACAATATATTTATCTACTTCGGCATTATTCCAGTCGGGTTCGAGGAAATTCGCCGCGGTCGGATTGACCGACAAAAAACTCGTTTCCACCCATCGAACGTCGGCGCTCGAGGGGAAGGGGGTAATCGACGCACCTTCATCCGAATTGGACGGAACCCTCAGATCGGTGGTGATCGTCGTGTAATCCGCCGTCGGCGCCTGCTGCTGCGCGGCATAGACGCAATTGTGCATACGGTTTACGAATATTTTCGACATGTCAAAGGAGGTGGCGAAGGTGGTTGTGCTATTGTTCCAATACTGATCGGGTTCGGCAAAAATATTGTTGAAAATGAGGTGCTGCCCGCCCGATTTCCAGTTCCCGAGAAATAGCACTGAATTATGCCAGAGTGTATTGTTGTAGATGGCCAGGGGACTTAGCAGATGATCTTTAAACATAAAGGCGCCACCCCCCTGGTTGCCCCCCTCCGACGAGGTAATGCCTTTTACCTTGGTTGCCATTGCTGCGGTCGGGTGATGGTTTTCGTAAATGAGGTTATACCGTATCGTCGATCCCATGTCCCACGAAGATTCAAAAAACATGCCGACGGAATTATCATGAATCCGGCTATGTTCGAGTAAATGGTTCCCCGTGCGGGCGAAGGCGGAAAAGGGGATGATATTATCCGGATCGATATCGGCAGGATTCGGGTTGCAAAAAACCCCTCCCTCGTTCCGGTCTTTAAAAAAGATCCCGAAATAAGCATTTGTAATATCACAATCACGTATAACGGTCTCTCCCGAAATCGTGATGACCAACGCCGCATTGCCGTGTTGCATTGCATACCGGCCCTCCCAGATCCCATCATTGCCGAACGGATAAACGCCGCCCCCGTCAATCGCGATTCCCACAATATGGACACCCGCCGTTGCGATGAGCCGGAGCGCCCCATTATAATCGAATGTAATCGTCGAGTCATCCAATGCTTCGGCGGCAGTGGTGGGACCGATATTCAACCTGTCCTGATATTGAATGGTCGGTTTGTTGGGAGATTGCGGATTTTCAGACCGGAGTATAAGACCTTGATGGAGACTGTCGATCGTCACCTGTTCCTTATAGACCGCGACATCTAAAATCACCACTTCATCACCCATGGCAGCGGCATTTACCCCTTCCTGAATCGTTTTAAACTGACCGCGGCCGTCCTGAGAAACAGTAAAAGTAGCGGCAAAAACAGTCTGCATCATCAGAATGACTACCAACCCTGCAATTTTTCCGTATTTAATCGTTTGCATACGGGCACACTCCTTTAATTTCACAGATTACTCTAACTCTTTAATAATTAGTTAGTTCCTGAAACTATCCAGTTCAAAACAATATATA
The DNA here is from genome assembly GCA_016929415.1 of Chitinispirillaceae bacterium. Classification (GTDB taxonomy): domain Bacteria; phylum Fibrobacterota; class Chitinivibrionia; order Chitinivibrionales; family Chitinispirillaceae; genus JAFGNB01. The sequence goes on from JAFGIW010000117.1 coordinate 49,838, forward strand.
AACAACTAAATGATTGAACAATATTCTATCCCAAGACCTGCTAGTACTATAATATTAAATAATATACTATCATAATTAAAAAAGTGCAGAGGAAAAAAATCAATTCTGTATTCTATATTGTGGACCAGTTCTTCAACGATGAATATACACTATGAGAAATATCGTTCGCCTGATTTTCGATAACTGATTTATCACGTTACCCGATCGCTTCGCCTCACCCCCCCCCACTCATTTTGCTACAAAATCGTTTTATAATAAAACAGAAAATCAAAATAATCGTCATGTTTTCAAGAAACAAGAATTGCCGGCTCACAAAAGTTCACCTTTCGGCCTTAAATTATGCATTCCTGCATCGATGCAATCTTTGGTGGTACGTTGGCCTGTTTTTTGCGATATTGGAAAAATGAACGATTTGAAAGGAGCCGGATATGGAAAAACCGAATATTATCGATAAACGACAGATTCGTCTTGAAGATCTCGAAAAAGCCGACTATATCCCTTTTCTTGGTGGAAGACCGCAGAGAACAACCATCATCAACCATGACGACTGTATTAATCTGACAATTCTCCTTAATACCACAACTACTGTTGATGACCTGCTCAAACAAAAAAGTAATTGATCGCTCTCATCATTTCTTACCCCCCCCCTCAATAAAAAGTGCCCTTTAAAGGGCACTGTTCATTTTCTTGACGATCGTTCGTTTTTATAATGCATGCGGTGTCCCCATCTGACCGGGCGCCCCTTCGATGACGGTTGAGGCCGCCAACCAGTTACGGCCGAAATTATTGTCGGGACAATTGTAGTTACCGGCCTGCAAACAGATTGATGCTTTGCCGCTTATGCGGGGCCACTCCAAATCATTGTTCCCGCCGGTAAAAATCACCTGATCGATGATGACACCCTCCTTTGAACGCAGGGTAACCCAGTTACCGTTCGCAGAAAGATCCAATGCGCTTTTAACCGTCGAAGCGGCATCTACCCAGGGGAGCGCCTGCCGTCCGAAGACATAATAACCCGCGGCTTCTATTTGAACATCGGTAAACAATCTCCTGGTTCCATCAATGTCGACATAGAGTGAATCAAAGACAACACCAACCTCTTGCGGATTAAATATTTCTATGTATTCGGAATCATTGGCGGCATACATGATTTCGGTAATGACAAGGTCACCCCGTTCAGTTTCCGCAACCTCCATTGCCCCCAGGCTTCCCGAAACCGCCGTTGCCCCGGGAAGTTGCAGCGTTCCCGAAAGCGCCAGCCCTCCCGGCGTTGTCTCAAATGATAACTGAACACCGTTCGTTGAACGGGCACTAACCCTCAACTCAGAGCTCGCCCGATACAGGGTATCGCCCCCCACGGTAAATCCGGCAACGATGAGAATGCCGTGGGTATTATGCGGGATCCCGTCGATACTGACGAATACCTTCGGACTGCGCGGCACCGCGGCTGTCCACTGTTTCCCGTCATCACCGGTAAATACGGCCCCGAGCGTATCGACGGCAGTCGGAACCCCTCCAATTTGTAAATAAATCGAACCGCGGACGGGCACCAGAACAACCTGCAGAAGCGTCGTGACGTTCGGATCGATGCGAATCGTCCTCACGCCCGCGGAATCCTCGTGGATTACCTCTCCCGCACGGTTTATCGTTGTGATGCGGAATTCCCTGTCACTCCCTGTCGGTATACCGGAAATCGTATCAATCAGAAAAAGCTGCGCCGGATCGATGGCACAAGCCCAGCGGAACGGTATCATCTCCGTACCGCTCACTTCAACGACCAGAGAATCAAACCCTGTTTTTTCACGTGCGGCTGTTTTACCGATACCGTCAGCCAATTGCACGTGAATTTCCACATCCCCCGTTCCATGGGATACACCGGTCGGGACCCTCCCGCATGAAACAGCGGCCGCGATTTCCATCCCGAGAATGACGGACAGTGAAACGAATTGTTTTTTTGTGCAGAACATACACCCTCCTTGTTAAAGTGGTTAATTGGTGAATAGGAGGGTATTGCAAAGACTGTTCCATTAAAAAGTGGTCAATAATTGCCTATTCAATATTAAAGGAACCCTTCCAGGCGGCTCATCAGTCGCATTTTTGCGACTGCATCTGCAACAGTCGCAAAAATGATACCTGGAATCTATTCAGGTGGTAATGGCATGAGGTTCACTAGTAGTGTAATATCCGTGGGAATTTCTTTCCGGGACAGGATCTCTTTAAGTCGGAGGCTTTACATCCTTTTTACCTCTCTCCCTCATCCCGTCCTCGAACTTCTCCCTCCAGGCCCACAGCCCCGTCCCTGGCGCCGATATATAATAGATTTCCTCGCCATCGGGTATTCGGTTATATCCTTCGGAGAGTGTTTTCGGGTCATACCGTTTCATCATTTCATTCAACGGCGCATACTTGAATCCGGCTTTCTCGATCTCTTTTCGGTCAAGTCCGCCCGCGCAGTAGGTGATCGAGAACCGTCCCTCCGACGAACCGTGAATGAGGTGCGCCGCGGCACTGAGATTGTTTTGCAGCCCTTCGTTTTTCTTCACCGCCTTCATGATGGCGGGTGTGCCCCGGTAGCCGAACGTCCGGATGAGCGCGTCGATCTGCGGGTCTTCGCCGAAGAGCTTCACGCCGGGCGCAAGAACGACAAGCTCCCCGCCGTCGGCGATGGCCATTCGGGTGCGGTAGATACTCTTGTTGCCGAGCCAGGTGCTTTTGTATTCGAGAGGATCGAGGTATACCACCACTTTTGCAAGCGGTTTTTCGAGCGCATGAACATTGACCGCACGCGACAGGTGCGCCGCCCGTTGATAGCATTCATCATCGTTTCCGATAAAAAAACCGCGGATTTTCGTCGTCCCGCGTTCATCCGCTCCGATCACCGTAATCGCATGGATGAGGGGAAGCTTGCCGAGGAACTCTTTACAGGCATAGTTCAATACCTTCCGTACCGGTGAATCAGCCCTCCCCATGATCCGTTCCATGCCGTAGGCGGCGCCGAGAAAATGAGTGTGGTGAATGTTTTGCGCGCCGCCGAGCCCCACCACGATGTTCTTGCTGTAGCCCGCCATTCCTGCCACTTCATGCGGCACGACCTGGCTTATGGAAAGGATGCAGTCGAACGACGGATCGAAAAGCGCGCTATTGACTGAAACGGGTATCTCATAGGTAACAGCGCCTTCGGATACTGCCTCGACAAAATCAGCGGGAACCGCGCCGACAGGTTTACAGTCACTGCGCCACCGGTGCGGGCTGAAAAGCCGCTTCGGAAGATTGCCGAACATTGCTCCGATCTCACTGTCGGTCATGGGGAGATGGGTCCCGAGAGCGGGTATGATGGCGCTCACTGAATCTGGAAGCTGTTCGTAAACGCAGCGTGTGATCTCGCCCGCATGCGAATGCAGGCGCGTGATGTCGGGGGGTACGATGAGCAGACGCCCGGGTTTGCCGAAAGCCGCAAGAGCGGATGCAATTCCTTCGCTGAAGTCGGCGGACGAGAGGTCGGCGACGGGTGATCCCTTATGGTAAAAAAGCATATCGGCTGTTTCCCGTTTATGTAAATGTCAACGCTGGATGCGTGCCGATCCGCCCCCGGCAAACGTGCGTACCTGTTCCACGGTCGCCATGGTGGTGTCGCCGGGAAAGGTGGTGAGAAGCGCACCGTGGGCCCAGCCGAGATTTACCGCAGCCTGCGGCGCTTCGCCGGAAAGCAGGCCGTAGAAAAATCCCGACGCGAAACCGTCGCCGCCGCCCACGCGATCGTAGACCGCCAGCTCACAGGCGGGGGAGATGAAGGTCTTCCCGTCGATCCAGGCCACGGCGCCCCACGTGTGATGGTTGGTCGAGTGGACTTCGCGAAGGGTGGTCGCCACCACCTTCACCTGCGGGTATTTGTCGGTTACCTCGCCGATCATGCCGAAAAAAACGCCCGGATCCAGTTTCGATTTCTTCTCCACTTCAGGCCCTTTCACGCCAAGCCCTTTCTGCAGGTCCTCTTCATTGCCCACGATTACGTCGACATACCTGACGATCTCCGCGTATACCGAGAGCGCCCGTTCGTGGCCGCCCCAGATGTTCCAGAGCTTTTCGCGGTAGTTAAGATCGAAGGAGACGATCGCCCCCGCCGCTTTCGCGGCCTTCATGGCCTCGATGATCACCCGGCCGGTCGTTTCGGAAAGCGACGCGAAAATACCGCCGCTGTGGAACCAGCGCACCCCGCCGGCAAAAACGGTCTTCCAGTCGAAGTCGCCGGGCTTGAGCCGGGCCGCCGCCTCGTTTGAGCGGTTATAAAAAACCACCGGCGGCCGGATGCCCTGGCCGCGGTCGCTGTACACCGTGGCCATGTTGGGGCCGTTGACGCCGTTATGCCTGAATCGCTTGTAAAAGGGGGTGACGCCCATTGCCCTGACCCGTTCGGTAATGAGGTCGCCGATGGGATAATCCACCATGGCGGTGACGATGCCGGTTTTCAGGCGGAAGCAGTCGGAGAGGTTGGCGGCGCAGTTGAACTCGCCTCCGCTTACGTGGATCAGGCATTCGGTAGCCTTGCGAAATGGCATAATCCCCGGGTCGAGCCGGTGGACGAGCGCCCCGAGCGAGATGAAGTCGAATGCTCCGTTTTGCGGTATGTTTAAACCGAAATTCATTGGATATGCTCCTTACCGTGAGTTCTTTTCGTTGATCGATACGCTGATGGTTTTTACGACCATCCCCCCTTTCGTCACACTCCCGAATAGGCGCTGAATCCGCCGTCAACGGGCAGTACCGTGCCGGTGATGAATTTCGCCCGTTCCGAGAGCAGGAACAGCGTCGCGTCCTGCAGTTCATCCGGGGTTCCGAATCGCCGCATGGGAGTTGCATCGAGGATCTTTCTGCCCCGCTCGCTCAGGGCGCCGGATTCCTTGTCATACAGGAGAAAGCGGTTCTGTTCGGTGAGGAAAAAACCGGGCGCGATGGCATTGACGCGGATATTGCGCGGCGCGAGGTGCACGGCGAGCCATGCGGTGAAATTGTTGATCGACGCTTTGGCGGCGGAGTAGGCGGGAATCCGCGTGAGAGGCCGGAAAGAATTCATCGAAGAAATGTTGAGGATCGCTCCTGCCTTCCGTTCAACCATGTCCTTTGCAAAGATCATGGTCGGCAGGATGGTTCCCATGAAATTGAGGTCAAAGACGGTCCGGAAGCTTTCGAGATCGAGCCCGAAGAATGTCCGTTCGAGGCAATCAATATCGGCATCCTCGCAGAACTCAGCCGCGGTGGTCGCTTTCGGCGAGTTCCCGCCTGCGCCGTTGATGAGCAGGTGGACCGGCCCGAGGATGTTGTTGACCGCCTTTTTCGCCGTTTCGAGCGCAGCTTTCTGAAGCACGTTTCCCGCCACGCCCATCACGTTGCCGCCGGTTGACGAAGCGATCTCGCTGGCTTTCCTGACCGCCAGATCGCCGTCGAGATCGACTATCGCCGTGGCAACACCCGCCTTTGCAAGCGCTTCGGCAAGCGAAGAGCAGAGTACCCCCGCTCCGCCGGTAATGACGCAGCATTTACCTTTCAAATCATTCATGGTTTTTCCTTGTACATTCGAAGATACACCACCAACCTTCAAACACGACATTTCATAAGGTAGGGGCACCTCGCGAGGCGTCCCTCCACTATCCCTACACCGTATACGTCCCCGACGCCACGTCGCCGCCCCGTCCGGTCCAGTTGGTATGGAATATTTTATCAGCCGGCGCGTCGATGCGTCTGTAGGTGTGCGCGCCGAAATAGTCGCGCTGCGCCTGCAGCAGGTTCGCGGGCAGACGTTCGCAGCGGTACCCGTCGAAAAACGCCAGCGCCGACGAGAATGCAGGCACCGGAACTCCGAGTTTCACCGCCGTGGCGACGACCTTTCTCCAGGATTCCTGGCATTTGTCGATCACCTCCCTGAAATAATCGTCGAGCAGCAGGTTGGAAAGGTCCGGATTGCGGTCGTACGCCGCCTTGATTTTTTCAAGAAAGACGCTCCGGATGATGCAGCCGCTGCGCCACAGCAGGGCGATATTGCCGTAGTTGAGGGTCCAGCGGTACTCCTTCGCCGCCTCGCGCAGGCACATGAATCCCTGTGTGTAGGAGACGATTTTCGACGCGAGCAGCGCGCGCCGGATATCCTCGATGAAGGCTGAGACGTCGCCGGTAAATTTCGATGCCGGCCCCGTGAGTACTTTTGCCGCGGCAACCCGTTCGTCCTTGAGCGCAGAGAGGCAGCGCGCGTAGACCGCCTCGGCGATGAGCGTGACCGGGATGCCCAGATCGAGCGAGTTGACGCTGAACCATTTCCCGGTCCCCTTCTGCCCCGCCTTGTCAAGAATTTTTTCGACGAGCGGCCCGCCGCCGTCGTCCTTGAAGGCAAGAATATCGGCGGTGATTTCAATAAGATAACTGTCGAGTTCGGTTTTGTTCCAAGAGGAGAAGATGCCGTGCATTTCGGCGCACGAGAGGCCGAGCCCCTGTTTCATTAGGTGGTATGCCTCGCAGATGATCTGCATGTCGCCGTATTCGATGGCATTGTGCGCCATTTTGACGTAGTGGCCGGCGCCGTTCTCACCCACCCAGTCGCAGCAGGGAACGCCGTCGGGAGTCCTGGCGGCGATTGCCGTGAATATGTCCTTTACAAGAGGCCAAGCCTTCGGGCTTCCTCCAGGCATCATCGAAGGCCCCATGCGCGCCCCCTCCTCGCCTCCCGAGACGCCGGTGCCGATATAAAAAAATCCCTTCCCTTCGAGGTACTTCGTCCGCCGTATCGTATCGGTGAAATGCGAATTGCCGCCGTCGATGACGCAGTCCCCCGGCGAGAGGTGCGGCAGCAGTTTCTCGATTTCCTCATCCACCGCCTCGCCCGCCTTGACCATGAGCATGATCTTCCGGGGCGTCGTGAGGAGCGCAACCATCTCCTCGATCGAACGGGCGCCGATGACCTTCGTCCCCTTCGCGGCACCTGTCAGAAATTCGTCAACCTTCGAAACGGTCCGGTTGTGCGCAACCACCGTATAGCCGTGGTCGTTCATGTTCAGGATGAGGTTCTGACCCATGACGGCGAGACCGATTACCGCGATGTCACCTTGTTTTTCCATTGAACGATTCCTTTTAGTAAAATGAATCTGAAAGATTGAAGAAGTGTATTTGCCGCATCGTAGATTCTGTCGTCAAGCCTGCCCGCGCGACCTCATGACAAAATCTGCGAAGGTGAACGCCGCACGCTCTGCTGCACCTTTGCGCGGACTGTTGAAAGCGGCATGGTGAACTAGAATTTGGACGTCAGCCTCAGTGTCGTCTTCATGTCGCCGGTCGGGTTCCCGGTGTAAACGCCCCAGTCGATGACGACCCGGTCCAGATACTTTTTCTGCAGCGTGATTCCCCATCCAAGTGCCTTGGTGGGAGTACGTCCGGAAACCGCGTCGCGCATGCTTTCATCACTGAAAAACGTATTAGCCACATTTTCAAACTCAAGGGTCAGCATATCGAGTACACCGAAGGTCGGGATTGTTATTCCCGCGTTGATCGGCCTGACAATACCCGTACTTGATTCCGAACTCATCTTCTGTATCGCCATTTCAGTATAGAATTTCAGGTCCTTGATAATGGTGACATCGAAAACCCACTGTCCGGTTAGATAATATGCCTTCATAAAATGTCCTTCATATGCCGCCGAGTCCTGTACGGACACGTATTTCCTGAAGCCCCCTCCGACATGAAAACGGTTATGCAGAAAATACAGATCCTCATAGAACCGGTAAAATCCGGCGCTCAATTTCGAATCCTCTAACTGATAAAACTCGGTTGCCATCGCATCATAGAAATTCCGAGAGTTGAGATTTCCACCGATCATGAACTCCGTCTTACTTCCGACAATATCGAAAATATTGCATTCAAACCCTACTCCTATCTGGTTCGCGAATACTATTCTGTTTTTAAAAGGACCGGTAATATTCACATAACGCGAATCGCCATAGCCGCCCGCGGGCTGATCGAGATAATTACCGAACAGTTGACTGGAATTATTCAACATCCCGTCGCGACCGATTTTAAAGTGAGGCTGGAATGTCAGGTTACTTTGCGGAGAGTATTTTTTAAAAAATTTGAGATATGCCCGGGCTATTTCAAACGCATCGATATATGATGTCAAATCGTATGTTCCTGCGCCGGAAATGTTATTATCCCCGATAAAGTTTCGACGCATCGTCCAGTACGGATAAAACCGCAGGTTGAAGACACTTTCGAAATATTTCAGGTTGCACGCTCCATTCACCCCGACTCTCATCCAGAAATCGTCGAATACCTTCCGGTAATCATGGACCACGGTAGTCGATATCCTGTTTTTGGAATCAGTAGAGAACTCATCGTAAAGCTGTTTTTCAACCTGCATATCAACGAATGCCGAGAATTTGACCGGGGAGCCCCTTGAGGCGATGGTATCATTTTCTTTTTCCTGAGCTGCCGCCGGCAGGTATATGACTATCGCTGATATAATGATCGCCAAAAGATATTGTTTCATTTTTTTTCTACTCCCCATTAAAATTTCGCTGCCGCGTTGAGTGAAAACCAAGCGGACGGTTTTCCACTTGTAAATACCATCGTCACGCCGGGTGAAAATTCAATTACATCCCAGTTTATGCCTATATTGAAACTGGCTCCGAAATCTTTCTGACCTTCAGTTACCAAGGTGACGCCACCGGACGGAGGCGGAGACGCCGGAACGGTGTCCATGTCGTTGAAACCATGTTCGCCGATGAACATGCCGCCGCCGACCTGACCGAAAAATGCAAATCGATTGATTTTTACGGGAAGATAATACCGCACAATACCCTCTGTTCCAAGAAAGGTGCACTCCTGCATTGTGGAATCACGTTTCCAGCGGTTGTAACTTATTTTCCCTCCGAACGCCAGCCCCGAAAGTGCGTTTTCGAACTTTGTGAAAGGAAGTCCGAAAAATGTTAAGCTGCCCTCCCAGCCCATGTTCAGGTTCTTATCCCCGATATGGACAAGTACCCCGGTATCGTTAGGGCCCCAAATAGGTGCCGCGGATGACAACGGTACCGCCAGACCGACGGAAATCACCGAATAGGTGTTTTTTGCCTGTGAAAAACAGTACAACAACAGGATGCTTGAAACGATAATTCTTGCAGTTTTCATAGCCGGACCTTTTTACGTTATTGAAAATAGTGGGATAGCGCCCGCTTCCGCGCCGCTATCCCCCATGAGTGCTAATAAATAATTCTATTCACCCGGAAAAATCAAGGTATTCAAACGTGCAGACAACCGACCGACCGATCACCTGATGATCAGCTTGCTCTGCAGATTTCGTGTCGGGGTTGTAAGGCGGATCAGATAGAGCCCGCCCGCCACACCTCGCGTGTCCCAGAAACAGGTTCCCGGTTGTGATAAGGAGATGGACTTGACGATGCGGCCGTTCAGTCCGTAAATGTCGATTTCCCCCGCAACCGATGCGTTGATCACGATGCTATGGGGCGCCTGAATTATTTTCATTGATAACGGCTCGGACCTCTCCGCAATTTCGGCTTTAGCCCCGGATGACGGTTCGACGAAAATCAGTTCGTTCTCGAATTGATTCGGCCACTTCGAGTCCCAGACCTTGACCGTATAGATCCCGGGTACGCTCGCGGAAAAAGTAGTACTCGTTCCAGTTGCGGCGCTGAGGGTCGCTCCGGGTTCAACGACACTCCAGTTAAAAGTCTCTCCGGTGACGGCCGTCCCGTCCTGATTCCTCAACCGTGCCGAAAGATTTACCTCTGCGCCAACCTTCGCCTCCACGGCCTTCGTGGTATCGGGGGTGATGAGGTCCAGATTGCAGGGGACCTGCGTTTTGTAATAAGCGCCGAAATCCTTTCTGAAGTTGTTCGTCCATCTTGTTCCATCTTTCAACTGATGGTTGAGCTTTGTAAGCACATGGTTATAAATTTCCGCATCGATGAGAGGATCAGTAAAAGCGGAATTATTAAGCAGCTTCCAGTATTTGATGAATCGCTGCACCTCATGAATACCGTTGAAATGCTCGAACTGAAGCTGCTGTATCAGGGTCATCCCGCCTTTCATCTTATGCGTCCACCCGTAGTGATGGAAGAAGAGCATATACTCCTCAGGACATTGGGCGGGGTCAGAGAAGATATTGGCCAAAGCGGAGGTGAGGTATTGATGCGCAAAGTCGTTATGGACGCTGCCGGTAGTAGATTTATTGCAACGCTCGACGCCGATGCCGTTCGAAGTGAAATTCATCAACCATTCATTGAAGAAATTGATGTTTTTCATTCCCGAGAAATTTACTTCGTAATGCTCATTATTCCCTATCTGGGACATGGACGCATTGTGTGCGATGACATAATTCATGTATGCCGGCCACGAGCGCAGCAGCATGTGCTTCACAACGTGCTGGACGATCGGATGGTTTCCATTGTCAACACTGCACCTGATCCATTCATCGGCGATCTGGTCGGCGGAAAGGGTCGGGTTCCATGCCAGCCGGCCCCATCCGTAATAGTTCGCCTGGTGGAGGAAATTGGCGGTCCAGTTTACCGTATCGCTCAGATTGCTTATTGCCCATACGCCGCCAGTCCTTTTACCGGCCCCCTTTATAAGCTGATGGGTAATCGTGCCGGGCGCCCCAGTCCAGGTGGGAGCCCCCTTAATGTCCCAGTCCAGAACCTTTTTCCATCTCGGAACGAGCCAGCAGAGATGGATCCCCTGACCGGTATATTCCTGGGTGATCTGAAACTCCATCCCCAGACGCGCGCCGGACATTGCGAGCAGCTGGTGGGGGGGTTCGATCGGTTGGAAATCATGCGTTCCGTCCTTCATACGTATAACGACCGCCTCATCCCATGTCTGGGGCGGCTTTGCAAATTCCTTGCCTTGGTTGACGGCGAAATCCGGGTCTGATGTGCCGTAAATAAACGTACGCCACACTATAATAAGGCCATATCGTTTCAGGGCTTCGGCTATCGGATTGGCTCCCTGTGACTGTGTTTCATTATAGGTTGATCGCGGTCCCTCCTCGCCTTCGGAGTCGGCTTTCATCAAAAACCCGCCGAAATTCTTGATATACGCACGGACGGTATCGACTTTATCGAACCACCACTGTTTTGCGGCCGCGACTTTATAGGCATCGGCGGAGCTCATCTTCGGCGTCACCAGCCGGGGGCTGGCATACGAAACCGACAGGTAATATTTAAGACCGTACGTGCCGAGGATATCGGCGAAAATTTTCTCGTTTTTAAGGTTCGCGACTTCAAGGCATTTATAATTTGCGTTGCTCCCCTTCTGGTAGGTGTTCACGCAATCCGGAGTTATACCGTTGAGCCCCAGGGCGGCGGCCATTCGGCAATAGTCGATGACCCGTTTCAGGTCGGCGCCCTCCAATTTATCGAAATCCTCCATTCTGTACACCCTGCGGCCGCCGTACAGGCGATCGGCTTCGTAAGAGGAGTTATAATGGTTGTACCAGTGGTCAAGCACCCGGTAGGAAAAATAGGGGTTTTCGACAGTGTCAAGATTCCCGATGTCCTTCCCCGTCTGCATGAGCCTGAGGAAAAAGAAGGTGCCGCGCAGGACGCCGACCTGGCTTTTACCGGTGACATAGGTTTTCCCGCCGCTGGTTTTAACAATGAAGCCTTCATCGGTCACGGCACTGTAATCGATGCCCGCGGACGCCACGGGTGCCGATCCCTGCTCCGCCAGAACGATCGCCCCCGCGCCCTCGGCCACCGGGAGCGTGGATCCGCCGAGAATTTTGGGCATTGCCAAATCAAGCTCGGCCTTGGCGTTCTTCAAGGTATCGGAAGCGGCGTCGGAAAGAACAATGCTTTTGCAGACGGCCTGATAGGAGGCCAGCAAGGCATCCGGCGCCTTGGTGTAATGCAGAAACGTTTCGTTGCCGCTATAGGCAAGCAGGTTCGCGGGTAAAAGCGTGGCGACAACAAGAAGCCACATTGACGGATCGCGAAAGTTTTTTTTACTGTACATGTCGACTTCCCCCTTTTTGAAATAAGTTATAAAGATAATGTGGGGCACTGCTCATACAACGAGAAACCTTTATGGAAAAATATAATAAATAAATTCAGCGGGCGCATTATGCGCCCACGCATCTTCCAGGCGTGAAATCGGATTGTACTGTAAGCCTCTATCTATTGAATAAAAAATTTGCCCCGCAGCGTTTGCGTTTCGTTTTTCACCTGCAATAAATAGAGGCCTCTGGCCGCTCCCGTCTTCCAGACAATTGTTCCCGCTTTTTTCGTGGGAAACGACTGCACAACACGCCCCTGCAGACTGACGATACTGATTTTTCCCGCAATAGGCGTACCGATCACGAAATGTCGTGGACCCTGTATGATTTTTAAAGGCGGCGACTCACGTTTCGCCATTTTGGTTATAACTCCGGTATGAGGAGCATTTACCCAATTTCCGACTAAAATCATCTCCTCCTCGAATTGATTCGGCCATCTCGAGTCCCGGAGTCTGACCGTATAGATCCCTGAGTCGCTTGCGGAAAAAACAGTACTCTTCCCTGTCGTGGCGGTCAAAGTCGCTTTCGCTCCGGGTTCAACGATACTCCAATTAAATGTTCCTTCGGCGACGGCCGTCCCGTTCTGGGTCTTCAGCGCCGCCGAGAGATTTACATTCGCACCTACCTCCACCGTTACGGCTTTATCGGCGTCGGGGGTGACAATGTTAAGATCGCAGGCAACCTGGGTTGAATAGCAGGCCCCGAACTGGCTCCTGAAGGTGTTCGCCCATTTTGACGCATCGGAGAGCTGGGTATTGAGTTTTGACGATACATGGGAGAAAATCGCCCCGTCAACGGTAGTGGCGGCATTGAGTTCCTTCCAGTATTTGATGTATTTCTGCACCCGGTGAATGCCGTTGAAATGCTCGAACTGAAGCTGCTGTATCAGCGTCATCCCCCCTTTCATCTTGTAATCCCATTTAAGGTGATGAAAGAAGAGAATGTAATCCTCGGGACATTTGCTGAGGTCGCAGAAGGAATCGGCGAGAGCGGGCGTATAGTATTTTTTCGCGAAGTCGTTGCGGACCGTCCCGCCGCTGCCGTTGCAGCGTGCGACGCCGATGCCGCCGCAGTTCTTCGCGAAATCCATGAACCAATCGGTATAAAAATTGATATTGCGCATATTATTGAAATCTATGGTGTAATGATCATTATTTCCCAGGGCCGGCATCAATGCCGAATGGTCGATCGTATAATCGGTATAGGCCTCCCATGACGTGAGCAGCATATGATTCAAAACGGACTTCACTCCGTAATTGTGTCCGTTATCCACGCTGCATTGAATCCATTCATCCGCGATCTCTTCAGCGGAGAGGGTCGGGTTCCATGCCAGCCGACCCCACCCGTAATAGTTCGCCTGGTGAAGGAAATGGCCCGTCCAGTTTGGGGCATCGCTCAAATTGCTGATCGCCCACACTCCGCCGGTTCTCGAACCGGCACCTCTTAAAAGCTGGTGGGTAATTGTTCCCGCCGCTCCATTCCATTTGGGAGCTCCTTTTATGTCCCAATCGAGGATCTGTTTCCATTTCGGCACCAGCCAGCAGAGATGTTTTTCCTGGCCCGTGTACTCCTGAGTGATCTGGAACTCCATACCAAGCCGGGCCCCGGACATCGAGAGCAGTTGATGCGGAGGTTCGATCATCTGGAAATCCCGGGGACCGTCCTTCATGCGCACAATTACCGCTTCGTTCCACGTCTGGGGCGGATCAGCAAATTCCTTGGACTGATTGACGGCGAAATCGGGATCTGAAGTGTCATAAATGAATGTTCGCCATATCATAACAAGCCCGTACCGTCCCAGTGCTTCGGCTATCGGATTGGCGCCCTGCGACTGCGTTTCACGATATGTCGAGCGCGGCCCTTCCTCGCCTTCGGAGTCGGCTTTCATCAAAAACCCGCCGAAATTTTTGATATACTGACGGACCACATCGACTTTGTCGAACCACCACTGCTTTACCTGAGCGTTTTTATAGGCATCTGCGGAACTCATCTTCGGCGACACGATCCGGGGGCTGGCATAGGATACCGACAAATAATATTTAAGACCGTAGGTGCCGAGAATATCGGCGAAAACTTTCTGATTTTTAAGGTTCGCCTCTTCAAGACATCTATGGTTGCCATTGCTGCCGCTCTGATAAGTGTTTACGCAGTCGGGAGTTATCCCGTTAAGCCCAAGGGAAGCCGCCATTCGGCAATAATTGATGACCCGTGTTCTTTCCGCGCCGGCACTCCCTAAATTCCCGAAACTTTCCATTTTGAATACCCTGTGGCCGCCATAAAGGCGATCCGCTTCGTAAGAGGAACTGTAATGGTTGTACCAATGGTCAAGCACGCGGAAGGAAAAATAGGGATTTTCGACTATGGTAAGATTTTGGATGCTCTTCGAGGTCTGCATGAGCCTGAGAAAATGGAATGCGCCCCGCAGGACGCCGACCTGATTTTTGCCGGTAATGTACGTTTTGCCGCCGCTGCTTTTAATGATAAAGCCTTCGTCGGTTACGGCGCTGTAATCAATGCCCGCGGATGTAACGGGAGCGGATCCCTGCTCCGCCAGAACAATCGCTCCTTCGCCGTCGGCCACGGTGAGCGCGGTTCCGCCGAGCAATTTGGGAATCGCAATATCAAACTCGTTTTTAGCATTCTTCAAGGTGTCGGAAGCGGCATCACTTAGAACAAGACTTTTACAGACACTTTGATACATCGCTTTCAGGGTATCCGGCACGGCGTAATAGTGAAGAAATGCATCGGAACCGTCGTAAGCGAAAAGCGATGTATACAAGGAACCCAAAATCAGCAGCAAACACAAGGTGGATAAGCGGAATGCTTTCATAATCTTCCCCCCTAAAAAGATTGTAAATTTTCCATTAAATAAAACAATACTAATAAAATAGCATTTTTATATTTGCTTCGCTTAATATAATTAATAGTCTCTCGGTTATGGGATTCCCCGGTTAATTCCTCACGGCATCGATAAACACCCGCATATTTTCAGAACTTACCCCGGGAGGCATCCCGCCTCCGCAGGAAAAAATGATCCCGGATGTATCAGGAAGGGATTTTACCAGTTCAGCGGCGGCGCCGGCGATTTTCGCCGTATCAGTGCCCGCCAGTACATCGCGCGGCGGAATGTTGCCGAGCAGGGCGACCTGATTCCGGGTCAGGTCCTTGAGTTCTGCGAGCGAAATATCGAACCCCATGTTGAACAGGTTGACGTTCATTTCCGGCAGAAACGGCGCGGAAACCCTGCAGGGCGCATCGTTATGCAGGAACCGGATTGAGACATCAGTGGTAAACAGCTCCTTGAAGCAGGGCAGGCCGAAGGTGCGGAACTCCTCTTCACCGAGGAAGCCGATAATGTCGTCGAGCATGAAAATGCCGTCGATTGAAGGAAATGTTTCACGCTGCAGGCCGAGCCAGTCTTTGAGAAACGACGTGATGGTCTTCAGAAGCGTCTGGGCCTTTTCCGGCTGCATCATCATGGCGGTCAGAAATTCGGTTGACCCCATGAGGTAGCTTGCGATATTAAGCGGACCGCGGGCAACGGCAAAGCGGATTTTATGCCCCGCATCCTCGATACGGGGCCGGGCAAGCCGCAGCCGGTTGAGCATGAACGGTAACAACCCGTCGGTTGCCGGATTGGGGACCCGCAGGGAATCGATATCGTCGGCCGATGAGATGATCTTATGCGCGAATGGAAATTCGTCGGCGGGGAAGACGCCGCGCGCCCCGAAGGCCGACGGCTCGGTGCACATGCCGAATTCCGACCAGAACCCGGGCAGAAACATGACATCCGGGAAATCGCGGACCGCCTTGAGGTTCGCGTCGAGCCAGACGGCGTCATTCGAAAAGTAATCGAGTATTTTGACGCCGTACCAGTTCGGAAGCCACGGGCTGTCGATAATAAATCCTATCGGCAAAGGGTTGACCGCCCCGCCCCCGACGACTTTTTGCAGAATGTCCCATTGCAGGTCCGTCATACACGGCCTTTCGTTGATGTCGATTCCTTTTTAAACGCGCGCCGGGCGCACTCTTTCCTTCCGCACTGGTCGCACGGATAGTCTTTTCTTTTGACTTTTGCGCCGATACCGATCATCCCGCTCACCGATTTCACCGGTACCATGAGCGCCGATTCAGTCAGTGATATGCCGCAGAAGTTTTCCGGAAAAAACGAGAAAAGCAGATGCTGTTCCGCCACCGACCAGCCGCAGTATCCCGGGCTGAACCGGTTGGTGATCTTCAATCCGCCGCCCGCCATTATCAGCCCGATATGATCGTGCAGAACGGCGGCCGCCTTTTCCGCTGCATCCGATGCCGCCGTATCGATAAAATGGCCTGTTACCGGATCGTTATCCCGGAACGACCGCCGCGACCACGCCTCCATGGCGGGGCCGATGGTGCAGGCAAACAGTGCCGCCTTTTCGGCATTTTTCATCTGGGCGGCAACGATCCTTTGGGTGACAAAAAACCGGTCGCCCACGAAGAAACCGTCATGCCGTTGCGCATCAAAGCGCACCTCAAGAAGCCTGTAACCGGCCCTGACGGCGAACCGGTCCGCCATTCCCGAAAGCACCTTGTCGATTTCCCGGCTGAAATGATCGTCGATCCGGTTGTCCGAATAACCGAGAAGACGCTCCATCTCCTTTTTACTCGCCGTACATTTTTTCGGGTCGACAGCGACCTCGAAGAGCCCGTTCTCCCGTTCGACCTGCGGCAGCGCGCTTTCGATCATCGTTTCCGTATCGTGTCGGCCAGTGCCCTGATATGTTCAGGCCCGGTGCCGCAGCAGCCGCCGATGATGTCGGCTCCGGCTTCTATCAGGTCGCCTACTTTCGATGCCATCATTTCAGGCGTTTCAGGAAAGACCGTCACGCCGTTCCGCAAAACAGGTTTTCCCGCATTCGCGTGGACCAGCACGGGTGTCGATTGGTCCGTTTTCCTGATTTCGCGGACAACGTCGATCATTCCTTCTAATCCGTTGCCGCAGTTCGTCCCGATGATGTCGGCCCCGGCTTCCTTGACCGCACGCGCCATTTCGGCCGGTGAAACCCCCATCATGGTACGGTACTCCCCGGCCGCGGTCTTCTCGAAGGTAAATGTACAGATGATTTCACACCCGGCAGACTCCCTGGCGGCGCGGACGGCGAGGCATGCCTCGTCGACGGCGGCCATGGTTTCGATGCACAAGGCGTCCACGCCGCCTTTCTCCAGGGCCTTCGCCTGAATACGGAACCCTTCGCGAAGCGTAGCTTCGGTGACTTCGCCCGTCAAGAGGATCACTCCCGTAGGCCCCATGGAGCCGAGGACGAAATGGTCGTCGCCAGCGGCTTCTCTCGAAATCGCGGCCGCGGCTGCGTTGAGTTCGGCGGCACGGTCCTGAAGGCCGTAATGGCCGAGCTTCGACGGGCTCCCCCCGAAGCTGTTGGTTTCGATCATGTCCGCGCCCGCATCAATGTATCCTTTCGCCACGCCGTAAACATCGGTACGGTGGGTGATGTTCCACAGTTCCGGGCACTCTCCGGATTTGAGTCCGCGTGTATGGAGTTGAGTGCCCCAGGCCCCGTCCGATACCAGTACCGCGCCTTTTTTCAATGCCGCAAGCAGTGATTTCATGCCGTCTCCTTGATGTCGGTAAGCCACGTTACCGCACCCTGCGGGTCGCGCGCATAACCGCTCGCGCCCATCCCCGTTGCAATCTCCATAGTCAAAGGAGCCCCTCCGACGATTATCTTGATTTCGGGAAAAAGGGCCTTTATCTCCCGCACTGTTTTCGACATGCTGGCGATGGTCGTGGTCAACAGCGCGCTCAGGCCGACGACGCATCGCGGATTCTTCCGTATTGCATCGGTGAATTTTTCCGGTTTGACATCCACACCCAGATCGACGACGTTCCAGCCGTTGCCCTCGATGAACATTGACACAAGATTCTTGCCGATGTCGTGCAGATCGCCGGCGACCGTGCCGATGATTAAGGTTCCCTTGGCCTGCACGCTTCCCGACTGGAAAAACGGTTTGAGATGTTCCGTCACCGCCTTCATTGCTTTTGCCGCCATGAGCATCTCGGGGACGAACACTTCGTTTCTCCCGAATTTTTCACCGATACGCACCATTCCGGCGATGCACGACTGGAGGATGGCCTCAGCATCCATGCCCGCTTCGAGCGCCTGACGCGTCAGTTCATCCGCTCCATCCTGGCCTTTCATGTTACCGGGAAAGGGGGATGCTTTATTGATTTTGCCCCGTTCTACACAGTGGCCGATCTTTTCCACCAGTTCATTCATGTAGGACTCCCCTTTTTTTAGTAAGTACCGGTCATATTGGATGAACCGGCATCCGACTCGGCTCAATAAAATAATACTTTTCCCCGGAATGGTTACACTTTTCTGCCCGTGCGGCAACATGGCGGCGGCGGCAGGCCGCTCTTTGCCCGACTGCCGGGGTATTTCACCCGGCATGTAATCATGTAATGATGTACTCTCAACATGGTCAGTTACTTCTGATTCTATTTTTTTCAATCTTCAGCGATTCAGATTATCAGGAGCGTGGGCGCCGCCCCTGCGCGGGATTCTGTGATGGGGAAGAGTACGGCACCTCGGCATTTCTCCGGTATTCAAAAATCAATTGATAGTAAATTGGGAATAAATAAGAAATGGGGTCTTCCTCTTTCTTCCCCATCAGCGGAGCCCGAGCTGAAAGCGGATTAGAGGCCGTTGCTGTTTGAGGGCCTGCGGCGGTTTGCAGGCCCGAGTTCAACGGCCTCCCGCTTGCAGCTCGATCAGGCGAAGCTGCGGGCGGCATTTTTTGGGTACTTTTTTTTGCTGCAGAAAAAAAGTACCTCGCCCGCCGGTGCGAGAACCGGCATGACGAAATGAAGGCTTTACGTTTTCATTTCCTTCTGATTCTATTTCTTCAATCTTCCCTAAATAAAGTTTAAAAAGAGCGGAGCGCCGGCCCCACCTGCATCTAGCAGCATATTGAAATATTTCCTCAAATGTGACCTGCATCACAGACAAAATGAAAATTCCATTTTAGTTTTATGTGTAGAATAGGACATTTCGGAAAGGGTAATAGCCTTTTTCACATCCCAACATAAAGGAGTCGTTATGACCCGCGACAAATTATCATCCATCGCAGTACTGTCGCTGCTGCTGGCCTTCTCTCTCTCCGCCGACCCGCTCCTGCTTGCCGACTGGAAATGGACTGATCCGGACGGCGCATTCCATGAATACGGGGTCTATCGTTTTCCCGATCAATCCTGGAATCTCTCCAATGATAAGGTTGATGAAGGGTGGTATCTTGCGACAATCACCAGCGCCGAAGAGCAGAAAGCATTGATCTGCGGTCTGCGCGGGATCCGCGGCGAATACTGGCTGGGAGGCTGTCAGGCGAACAGGGGAGCCGGACCTGCCGACAACTGGGCATGGGTTACTGGTGAAGAATGGAGCTATAATCACTGGGCGCCGGGCGAACCCAACGATGCCTACGGGTCAAATTCGGAACAGCATCTGGCGGTCTGGTCAATGTGGGGAAAGGGGAACAACGGATGGCTCTGGAATGATGAAGGACGCCTTCCCAATATCAACGGGTACATCGCCGAGAAATCTCATGCAGTCCCGGAACCGGAGAGCGTATCGCTATTTGCCGCAGGTTCCCTGGCATTATTGTGCGCGGTAAGAAAAAGAAAAATGTAGAAAGTAATGTGCATGGTAGCCGGCAAGGCATCCGTTGCTTGCCGGCGATGGTGATCTTGGTCTTCAGCTTGACAATATCGTAAAACTCCTCCAGGTCGCCGTTGTGCATGCTGATGCATCCCCAGGTGAGGTTTTGATTCCCGTCGGCAATCCAGTCGCATTTCCACCCGTGAACGACTATTCCGCCGTCGACCTTCCAAGTTCGACGCGTCGTTTTCGGCATAGGTTACCGTTTGCCTGTTATTGTCGATCACGGCTCGTTGTTCTTTGAAATCACCGGCTATGAAATAGGAGGTAAGAACGATCGATACGATCAATATCGCCGGGTAGGTGATCAGCAGCATTACCTGCGCGGTTTTCATGAAGTAATAGTTGTTTGTCCAGGTAAAAAGAAGGTATAACGCGGTTCCGGCGACAATACCGGGGAGGGGCCCCATCAAGGAGACGATACAACTTTTCAGCGCCGTCTCCTTCTTCGTTTTTCCAGAAACCGCTGCTCCGATCATGGGAATGAAGAACATTTTTACATCATGGTATTTCAGCAATTTCATCGCAATGAAATGACCCGATTCGTGAACGAGGAGTACGGCGATCAGAATGAGGATTTCCTGCCATTTCGCGGCAACGATTCCGGCACTGAAGAAGATAATGATTGTAATAATGCGGATTGGTGGGAATTACGTGCGCTTCCGATATGAAAAAAGGTAAACGTACGGAAGGAAAGGCGGGCACCCGGGCGGGGAACTCCTCGTTATGGCCGAATGTTAACGGTACCAAACCCGATTCGGCCATTGAAAAACGGATCGCGATGTTATTGTCGACAATGTCCCTTGATCGAAAAATTGGACAGATGGTTCAAATTGAGGCGAAAAGTTTTACACCGGAAGAGATGAAAAAATACAGGTTCGGATCGGTACTCAACGGGGGAGGGGGCTGGCCGCACGGAAAAAAGGACGCAGAAATTAATGAATGGGTCTCATTAGCCGATTCTATCTGGAAAGCCTGTCGGGAAGGTATGAAAAACCCCATTCCTCCGATGTGGGGAACGGATGCCGTTCACGGGCATAACAACGTGATGGGTGCCACCCTGTTTCCTCACAACATCGGTCTTGGAGCGGCCAATGACGCCAATCTGATGTATCGGATAGGTCAAGTGACGGCAAAAGAGGTCGCCGCTACGGGTTTGGATTGGAATTTTGCGCCGACGGTCGCGGTTGTTCAAGATGATCGCTGGGGAAGGACGTATGAGAGTTATTCCGAAATGCCCGAAATAGTTGCCTCCTGTGCGGCAGGCATTATATCGGGAATGCAGGGACGGTTTGGCGATGAAAACATACTGGCTACCGCCAAACATTTTCTGGGAGATGGGGGAACCGATAACGGAGACGATCGGGGGAACAATTCGGCATCCGAAGAGGAGTTGATCAAGATTCATGCTCCCGGCTATTTCGCGGCCATAAAAGCAGGCGTTCAGGTAATCATGGCGTCATACAGCCGCTGGCGGGGAAAGCGGATGCATGAACATGCGTATTTGTTGACGGATATTCTTAAAAGTAAAATGGGCTTTGATGGTTTTGTCGTCTCCGATTGGAATGCCGTCGGGGATATAGACGGGTGCACCAAAAGCAGTTGTCCGCAGGCGGTGAACGCCGGAATCGACATGTTTATGATTCCTTTCAAGGAGGATTGGACGTTGTTCGTTGCCAACCTGAAAAGCCAGGTCGAAACGGGCGCCGTACCGATCGGCCGGGTTGATGACGCCGTTTCAAGAATACTTCGCGTCAAAGTGAGAATGGGATTGTTTGAGAAGGCCGCACCCGCCAAACGCACCTTAGCCGGGAAATCAGGAATAGTGGGAGCTCCGGAACACAGAGCCCTTGCAAGAGAAGCTGTTCGTAAATCGTTGGTTCTTTTGAAGAACAACAACACCATCCTTCCGCTTGATCCCGCGTCGCGGGTATTGGTCGCCGGTTCCGGCGCCGACAGTATCCCCCTTCAGGTCGGCGGATGGTCGTTAACATGGCAGGGTGACAACACTACCAACAGGGATTTTAAAAACGCAACCTCCATTCTGAACGGAATTAAGGCGGTCGCGAAAAACGTTTACCATGATCCGACCGGAGAGAGCGCCGATAGCGCCAAACATGATGTCGCGGTTGTCGTTATAGGAGAAAATCCCTATGCGGAATTTCGCGGCGATATAGAAGGCGGCTTAACATTGGAACATGCCGAAACGCATCCCGAAGACATCGCCCTTCTTGAAAGGATTAAAAAAGCGAAAGTGCCAATCGTTACCGTTTTTCTTTCCGGTCGTCCACTTTGCGTCAACAAGGAGCTTAATTGTTCCGAGGCGTTCGTGGCTGCCTGGCTTCCGGGAAGCGAGGGCGCGGGAGTCGCGGATATGTTGTTTGCATCTAAAGATGGAACGATGCGGTATGATTTCACCGGAAAACTCTCTTTTTCATGGCCCAAAAAACCATGCCAAACAACTGTCAACTTCAACGACAAGGCGTATGATCCGCTATTCCCTTTAGGGTATGGCCTGACCTGCAAAAGTAAAAACGCCACAGTGAATAAATTGCCGGAATATGGTGCTGACGGCTATGGCTGTAATACGATTAAATTGAAAACGTTGACGGGTAACAATGTCGTTGCCGTGTTTAACGGAAGGTTTAACGGTACGAACCGGCCCTGGATGGGCGGGCCGGGCAACTGGTCCGGCAAACCCGGTTTTCCCGACTCGTCACTTCCGAATATGGCGGTTCGGGTTGCCGACGATAAACTGCACAATAAAGGCTCCGCGGTGCGTCTTCAGTTTAAAGGGCCGGCGTATTGGGGTCTGGGCGGTAAAGAACAAGATCTGTCGGGATATTATGTTTCGGATTATTCTCTTGTCTTTGATGTTTGTGTGAAAGCAAAGCCGGAAGGAAACGTTACGGTTGTTGTGCTTTGCAACTATCCCTGCCAGGATCGAGTGGATATATCCGATCGATTGCGAAACATGACAATAGAAAAATGGGAGGAGGTGCGAATTCCACTCAGAAAATTCATGGCCGCGAACTTCTTGAAAATCACCTCGAAGTTTCAAATAGAAACTACAGGAGCGGCCGACCTTCTTTTCGCAAACGTTCGGTGGGAAAAGTGATCGGAACACATCCGCTGCCGGCGGAAACCGAATCCGAGTAAATGTCGGTTGCACGGCAGGTTACGGTGTTGCCTCCATCTCACCATCTCCATTCGGACCGTCGACAAGGCATATACGATTGTTATCGATACAGTGCGTGGATGTTATACCGTGGGACGGGCGTTTCCGACAGGATGAAATCGGCTCCAGATCGCGGCAAGGACGTTTTTAGCGCCCGATTTTCCTTCGGACCGGGAAACGACTTTCCGTTAAAACATCCGTTTGAAGTGTGTTTGTTTTGGAGTTGACCTGTTCCCTCCGCGCCTCCTTTCCCGGGAAAACAGGGTAAGTGGTGATTGCGGCCGCGTTCAGCCGTTTCGACCGTCATCCTCGCGCCATAAATTTTTACTCGTGGCGTAAAGGCCCGCGTAAAAAAACGCGAGCGCGGTGACGATGGAATAGTAAATAAGAATATCCATGATGGTAAGAACCGGCTTTGGAACGGTTATGCCGGGGATTTGCGCAAAGGAAACGTATTAAGCAGAATAGCAAGAAAAAGCAGGATGAGGGAATGAAAAAACCGTTTTGACGCCGGCAGCGCTTTTTCCTTTTTTAATCCTTCTGGACAGCGCCCATTACCATAACCGGAAACATTATAAAATTCTCACTACCATGCCGGGAGCCGGAAAAACAACTTCGCTGACCA
>JAFGIW010000118.1 GCA_016929415.1 Chitinispirillaceae bacterium
ATCCCACACACCAACACGGCACTGCGTACTCTTTCATTTCATAACCTGCTCCATCTCTTCGCCTGCTTTCTTCGCCCTTCTCTCTTTCTCCTTCTCTTTGCAATCCCCCCGTCATTTTCGTATTTTGACATAATTATTCCTGATTACTCATTACCAAAACAAACGATATCAACGTGAAAATTACTTTTATCTACCCCAAATTCGATAAATTTCTAGAAACCTACCCTGAGCTTGCCGAGATGCCGGCCATTGCGGCGACCTGGACGTTCCGGATGCCGCCGGCCCTGGGGATACCGATTCTCATCAACCTGCTGCCGAAGGATGTTTCGTGGCGGATCGTTGATGAGAACATCGAGCCGGTCGGCTTCGACGACGACGCGGACCTTTTCGCCGTCAGTTTCTTCACCCCGCAGGCCGCATACGCCTACGCGATCGGCGATGAACTGAAGGCGCGCGGCAAAAAGGTGATCATGGGCGGCATGCACCCGTCGATGATCCCCGATGACTGCGCTCCCCACTGCGATTCGGTCTGCATCGGCGAAGCGGACCTGCTCTGGCCGAAAATCATCGAGGACGCGGCGCACGGAAACCTCCGGCCGGTCTATCGTAACGAGCGGCTTCCTGAACCGCATGAAATTGCATCGGCAAAGAAGGGCATTTTCGACGTGCAGGACAACTACGACTGGCATGCCTCCCTCGTCTCCATCACCCGCGGCTGCCCGTTCGGCTGCGACTGGTGCAACGTGCCCCTTTATCAGGGCGACAAGATACGGCTGCGGCCCATGGAGCATGTGGTGGAGGAGATACGGGAGCTTTCCGGACAGGAGTTCTACATCACCGACGACACGATCATGCTCAAGCGGCCGCGCATCCAGAAATATATGATGGAACTCTGCGAGAAGATACGCGACTTCAAGGTGCACATGTTCCTCTCCTGCTCCCCGGCAATGAATACCGACCCCGCGTATCTCGACGCCATTGCCGCGGCAGGCGCGAAGAGTATGTATACCGTGTTCGCCTCCGATCCGTTCAGCGCCCGGTTTTATGCGCGGCACAAGGGGATATGGCAGCGCACCATCGACCTGGTCAGGGAGCTGGAAGACCGGGGCATACGGTTTTTCGGATCGTTCGGCGTGGGATTCGACACCTGCAATGCCGACCAGTTCGATCTGATACTTGAGTTCTGCGAAAAGGCGGACGTCAAGACCGCCGAATTTTTCATAGCGACCCCGTTTCCGAATACACCGTTCTGGCACCGGATCAAACAGGAAAACCGTTTCATCACCTTCGACTGGAAACAATTCAACGGCGCGAACGTGGTCTTTCGGCCCAGGGCCACCTCCGTCGAGGCGTTGCGCAACGGCTTCGTTACCCTGTGGAAGGAGTTTTTCACCCGCAACAACATCGAAACGGCGCACAACACCTTCCACCAGAAACTCGAAAACATCCTCAAATCAAAGGAGTATTCGCAACAAGTCAAGGATGCGGTCGCGCGCGGATTGGCGAAGCAGCCGGTCGAACCGCACGAACCGCTCACCGGAAAAGGAGCAGACAATGGGTAATAAAGCGATCGTCACCGGCGGCTCGCGCGGCATCGGCGCCGCAATCGTCGAAACGCTGGTGCGTGAAGGTTTCGAGGTCGCCTTCAGTTACAACGCTCAAAAAGCGAAGGCCGACGCGATTGTCGACAGCCTGTCGCAACAGGGCGGCAGGGTCGCCGCTTTCCAGGCCGATCTGCGGCGATTCGACTCGGCCGCCGCCTTCATCAACCGGGCGAAAGAGTTTCTCACCGAAGTAGACCTTCTTGTCAACAACGCCGGCATTACCCGCGACCGTTCGCTCTTCATCATGGGTGAGCAGGACTGGCGGGACGTCATCGATACCAACCTGAACGGGTATTTCAATGCCGCCCGCAATATCATCGGGTACTTTTACAAAAACAAGCGCGGCTGCATCATCAACATCGCGTCGGTAAGCGGGCTCATTGGCATTGCCGGTCAGACCAACTACTGCGCCTCGAAGGCGGGGATCATCGGATTTACCCGCGCGCTGGCGAAAGAGTCGGCCAAACTCGGCATCCCGGTCAACTGCGTCGCCCCGGGATATGTGGACACTGAAATGACCCGCTCGATTCCGGAGAAACATATCCGGGAGATCAGCGAAATGATACCCATGAAACGGATGGGTACCTCACAGGAAGTGGCCGACCTGGTTGCGTTTCTCGCTTCCGATAAAGCACGGTATATCACCGGACAGGTATTTTCCATCGACGGCGGATTGACCGCATAACGATCTCTTCAATAAAGGACCGGTCCATGTTTGATATTCAGGAAATCATGAAGAATGTGCCCCATCGGTACCCGTTCCTTCTTATCGACCGGGTAATCGAATTTACGCCGAACCAATCGGTGACCGTCCTGAAGAATGTTTCGATCAACGAAGCGCAGTTCCAGGGCCATTTCCCGAATCAACCGATCCTGCCGGGTGTCTATGTCATTGAAAATATGGCGCAGGCATCCTGTTTTCTTCTGGCAAAATCAGCCGGCGGCCTTAAAGAGGGAACGACCTACGTTCTGGGGAAAGTGGTTAAATGCACATTTCTGCACCCGGTGGTTCCCGGCGACCAGCTCATCACCACGGTTTCCGTTGAGAAGCTGTTCGGCGAAAGCGCCGCCGTGACCGCAAGAGCCGCAGTCAACGACAAAACCGTCGCCAAGGGTGAACTGATGTTCGGGATCCGCCGATCGCCGCCTCCCGTGGCCGGTTGAACCGCCGGCATCGATTCATACATGTTCATAATTGTGGTTGAACATCCTCTTTAACTATATTTAGCTTTTACCTGAGCAGGGCGGCGGCGGACGATTTCACTGACGCTCTTATTACTTAGGCGTAAGCTGTAGGCAAAAAAGCCGCTGCAAAAGGAGACGATCCCTTGCGGAGGGGCAATAGAGTGTTTGTATATTCTTTTTGCCGCATCTTGCCACTGCCTTATGAGTGCGCGCAACGATTCAGGTATAGTGACGTGCAGTCCCTTGTAAATCAGGGATAGAATGCTATTTATGAGTAAAAAAAGAGTCGTTATCACCGGGCTCGGATTGATTACACCGATCGGTTGCGGCGTCGACACTTTCTGGCAGGCTGCGGTGCGTGGTGAAAACGGCATCAGACCGTTGCGGAATTTCGATGCGTCCGAACACAGGACTAAAACCGGTGGGGAGGTCCTTGATTTCAATGCGGATGATTATTTGCTGAAAGCCGAACAGGCACGAATGGGCCGATCGGGCCAATTCGTTTTGGCCGCAACAAAAATGGCGCTTGAAGATGCCCGTATTGATCTCTCTCAGTGCGAGCGGTCGCGTATCGGCGTCAGCATGGGAACCACCATGGGTGAGCCACAGGTCCTTGAACAGTGTATAAAAATCAAATATGCCGCCAACGATGCGGAAAAAATTCCATCAACCCTGCCGCGGCAGTACCCCTGTGCCTCGATTCCCGCCAATATTGCCCGACATTTCTCAATTTCAGGGCCGCATATCATGATCCCGACCGCTTGCGCGGCGGGTAATTACGCGATCGGGTATGCATATGACATGATACAACTCGGCAGGATCGATGCCGCGATTGCCGGAGGAAGCGACCCTTTTTCCGGAATAGCGTTTACCGGCTTCAACCGCCTTCTGGCAACGACTCCCGATATCGCACGCCCATTCGACAAAAACCGATCAGGCATGGCGGTGAGTGAAGGCGCCGGGATCCTTTTTGTTGAAGAGCTCGACGCGGCACGAAGGCGTAATGCCCCGATTTACGCGGAAATCCGCGGTTACGGTCTTGGATGCGACGCCTTCAAAATGACCATTCCCGACCCCAGCGGCAGCGGCGGCATCATCGCCCTGAAAAAGGCACTCGATCATTCGGAAGTTACCCCGGATTCGATCGATTACATCTGCGCGCACGGTACCGGCACGATCGAGAATGACAAAACGGAAACGGTGATTGTCAAGGTGGTATTCGGCGACCGGGCAAAAGCCGTCAGCATGTCGTCGATCAAATCTATGATCGGCCACACCATGGGAGCCGCGTCGGCCATCGAAGCCGCGGCGTGCGCTCTGATGCTCAAGCACCAGATCGCGCTGCCGACCATTAATTATACCGAACCGGACCCCGAGTGCGACATCGATTGCATTCCCAACACCGCCCGTTCCATGAAACTTGACACCATTATTTCCAATGCCTACGCGTTCGCCGGCAATACCTCGTCACTGGTGCTCAGTGCCTTCAAAGGATAGGATACACCGAGAACGTACATGAAACGAAAACAGATCGTCATAAGCACTATCGGCACGATAAGCCCGCTCGGAATCGACCTTGACCAGGTCACCGCGGCGCTTACAGCGCCGCCCCGTCAGGCCGTTGTAGAGGCATTCGAATTTCATTCATTCGGAAAACCGGTTCCCTGCTTCAAAATTACCGGCCTCGATCCGGTCACCATACTGGGCAAAAAGGGACTGCGCAATAAGGACAATGCGACGAAACTGCTGCTCAGCGCCGCCGAACTGGGCTTTAAAACACTCATGGAGGAAAGTCCGGAGGAACGCCGCCCCGGCCTGTGCATCGGAACGGCGTTCGGCAGCGTCCAAAGCATCGGTGATTTTTTAAGTGACTCCATTGTCAATGGAGTCAACACAGTCAATCCGCAGGCATTTGCCAATACCGTCATCAACGCCCCCGCGGGAAACGCCAATATCCGTTACCTGGCGCGGAATCTAAGCTCAACCATTTCAACCGGCTTCAATTCCGGTCTCGACGCCATCATTTACGCCTTCGACCTCCTTCAGCGGGGGTACCTCGAACAGATCATCGCCGGCGGCCTCGAGGAAATCAGTTACTACGCGCTGCTCGGGTGCATGCGCAGCGGCATACTCTCCCCCTCGGGCGTTGTCCGGCCGTTTGCGGATGACAGCGACGGGATTGTCATGGGTGAAGGATGCGCGCTCTTTCTTCTGGAGCCTGCCGAGACGGCGCAGAAGCGCGGCGCAGTGATTCAGGCGGAGATCGCCGGATGCGCCAACGGATTCGACCCCGCGCCGGGCGGAGGGGAAACGTCGGACGGCTCGGTGTTCAAACAGGTGGTGCAGACAGCGTGCGCTCAGGCGGAAATCGATCCGGGGCGCATCGATTGCGTCGCATCGGGAGGAAGCGGAAACCGGGCGGGCGACAGTCTCGAAGCAGCCGGAATTACCGCGGTGTTCGGATCCGATACGCCTCCGGTCACTGCCTACAAATCATTTACCGGCGAATGCTATGGCGCTTCAGGGGCGATCGGCGTGCTCTGTGCGCTCGCGGATATGAAAAAGAACCGTATCAGCGGCATTCCGACCGCCCCGTATGCAACAACCAGCCCGCTTCGTCCGGTATTCGGCGGGGTGGATGCAACGATCCGCCACCTGCTGGTTTCATCGTTTTCGTGTGACGGGAACTGCAGTGCGATCATACTTAAAAAGGTCAATTAATACACAATCTCTTTTCACCCCTCGACAGCATGAGGAGCATTTTCATGAATCAAGAAGCAATAAAGACGGCCATACGCGAACTGATAACCGACATCGCCGAAGACATGGATCTCGACGAAGCAAAAATCACCGACGATGCACTCTTTATCGATGATATGGGCCTCGATTCCATGGCGCTGCTCGAAGTACTGGCAACCATGGAGAAGAAGTTCGGCGTATCAATCCCCGAATCGGAATTCCCGAATATCACCTCAATTACGAAATGCGCGACAACCGTTGAAAAATATCTTGCGGAAAAGGGCGCCTAGTTTAAACGGATACGGCTGCAGCAATGCGGCCGTCGTCGTTCAGAAAACCGGTCCCATTTACACCTGATTCTGATGGTAGGTCGCGAGAAAGCGCCTGATCCGGGTCATGGCGTCTTTCAACTCTTCAACCCGGGGAAGGAAAACGATACGGAAATGGTCGTGATCGGGCCAGTTGAATCCGGTCCCGTGCACGAGCAGTATTTTCTCGCTGCGTAAAAGATCCAGCACCAGTGTCTCATCGCAACTGATCCCGAACCGCTTCATGTCGATCTTCGGAAAGCAGTAAAAAGCCGCCTGCGGCTTCGTGCAGAAGAGCCCGTCGATGGCATTCACCAGTTCATAGCAGCTATCGCGCTGTTCGCGCAGCCTGCCGCCCGATTTCGTCAGATCGCCGATGCTCTGGTATCCGCCAAGCGCCGTCTGGATGATCGACTGGCCGGGAACATTGCTGCAGAGCCGCATCGAAGCGAGCATGGTGAGCCCGCTCATATAATCCCCGGCGCCGGCCTTGCTGCCGCTGACGATCATCCATCCGACGCGGAAACCGGCGATGCGATATGCCTTCGACAGGCCGTTGAACGTGACGAACAGCACGTCGTCGGCGAGCGAAGCTGTTGACACATGCTTTGCGCCATCGTAGACGATCTTGTCGTAGATCTCATCGGAGAAGACAATGAGATTGTGCCGCCGGGCAATATCGACCATCTGCTGCAGGATCTCCGCCGGATAGAGCGCACCGGTCGGGTTGTTCGGGTTGATGATCACCATGCCGCGTGTCCGTTTCGAAATCTTCTTCTTCATGTCGGCGATATCGGGATACCAGTTCGACGCCTCGTCGCAGCGGTAGTGAACCGCCCTTCCCCCCGCCAGGTTGACCGATGCCGTCCAGAGGGGATAATCGGGAACTGGAATTAATATCTCATCGCCGGCGTCGAGCAGTGCCTGCATCGACATCTGGATCGCCTCGCTCGCGCCGTTGCTGACGTAAATGTCCTCAATGTCGACTCCCGGGATATTCTTCTGCTGGCAATACTGCATGATCGCCTTTCGCGCCGAAAACAGTCCTTTCGAGTCACAGTACCCCTGAGTCGTCTGCAGATTGACCTTCATGTCGTGAATAACCTCGTCGGGAGCAAAAAGCCCGAAGGACGCCGGATTACCGGTATTGAGTTTTAGAATCTGGTGCCCCTCCTCTTCGAGACGCTTCGCCTCTTCAACGATCGGTCCGCGGATATCGTAGAGGACATTGTCGAGTTTTGATGATTTTTTGATCATGGCGGGATACCCCTTTTCACGGGAAACCTGTGGTGCATAGATTATATCAAATAACGGGGAAATATACCATCCGGAAGGGGTATGGTGCGTCCCCGAAGGGGACGGTCGGAAGGGGAAGGTCAAGGGGCGGTGGAGACAAGAGGCAAATGGGCAGATTGATCTTTACAAAGACTATTGACGACCTCACCCGTCCGGTGTCGTTTACCGTTCCGTCAGACAATGTCCCCCGGACTCCGTTTCTCGCGAAGTTGCGGGACGGGAGCGGTTCGAAGGTGAGGAGGGAGATTCCGGTGAGGTGAGGGGAAATGATTCGATACTGATGCAGTTCTCCAGCTCTGATAGACAGCGTCCCCCTGCTGTCGCCTTACCCGATCATTTCCGCTTTTCGAACACCCTCTCCACTCATGGAGAGGATGTACGAAACGTCATTGCCTGAAATTTCACTCCCCCCCCCCCCCCCCCCCCCC
>JAFGIW010000119.1 GCA_016929415.1 Chitinispirillaceae bacterium
CCACGAAGGGGATGAAATGGATGTGTTATTTCAATCCATTCCGAAGAATCGCTGCACAACGGTGCAGTTCGCAATAGCCGTCCCGACGGTGATCGACCGGATCGTGCAGGAAGCCACACGGATGTGTATAGAACCACTGTACGAACCGTTGTTTCACCAAAACAGTCATGGGTTTCGGCCGAGGCGCAGTTGCCATACGGCCATCGAGCAGGCGAAGTGCTATCTGGCGCAGGGATACGGTATCGTGGTGGATCTTGATTTGAAAGATTTCTTCAATCGGGTAAATCATCAGCGGTTGTCGGCAAAGCTCGCGGAGCGGGTAAGCGACAAACGGGTATTGGTCCTGATCGGTCGGATGCTCAAAGCAAAAGTAGTAATGCCCACGGGCGTGGTGATCGACACCGAGCAGGGGGTTCCGCAAGGCGGCCCCTTGTCGCCGCTGTTGAGCAATATCTGCCTCGATGAGTTGGACAGGGAGCTTGAGCGCCGCGGACACCGGTTCGTACGATATGCGGACGATTGTAATATTTACGTTCGCAGCGAACGGGCCGGACACCGTGTTATGGAAAGCGTGAGCCGTTTTCTCAAGGAGCGTATGCGTCTTGAGGTAAATGAGCAAAAGAGCGCCGTGGCACGTCCTGAAGAGCGACACTTCGTCGGATTTCGTCTGCGGTTCGATTCGCAGAAGAACGATGTCGAGGTGGCGTTGTCGCAAAGGTCGCTCCGGCGATTGCGTGACAAGGTGGTGGAACTTACCCCGCGTAACTTCGGGAACTCCATCGACAGGTGCATAAAGGGAATCAACGTGTACCTTAAAGGGTGGCTTGGTTTCTTCGGCATATGCACGGGTGGTGTGGAACGGGACCTGCGCGCGACCGATGCGCACATTCGGCGTCGGCTTCGTGCGATACAACTGAAGCAGTGGAAACGCAAACGAACAATTGCCCGAAATCTTATTGCACGAGGAAAGGCCCATCGGAAAGTAATGGACGAGCTGTATGGTAAGAAAAGCCGCTTGTGGGCTTTGAGCCATACGGCGGTAGTGGACAACGCCCTGAATAACCGGTATTGGTTGCAGCGGGGTTTGCGTCCGCTCTATGTGATGTGGTCTGAACTTAAGCAAGCCGAGGTCGCTCCGATACAAATGGTTCTCGAACTGGAATAGTCGTGGTCGTAAACCGGCTGACGATAGGGGAATCTTTTAAAGTGAAACCTTTCGTCCCGAAGAGCCGTATGTGAACAGCACTAGTACGGTTCTGTGGGAGGTCAGAGGGGGTAACCCCTCTTCCTACCCGAGCTACCGCTGTTGGGCGTAGTTCCCCCGCTGTTTCTTCTGCTTTCGCGCGCATATAATATGAAACATTCAGAATCATGCACTATTTGGTGAATTTCCTGATATAGACATCTTTTAACATTATGCTTTGAAATCTGTCATCATGGCACATACTTTCAATTTGCCTTAAATGTACCAATCGGCCAAAGTGCCGTACCAAACGATTTTTTAGGATATCATGATTTCTGCTCTTATAGTACTTCCCGCCCGATTGAACGAAATTATCCAACAGTTTATGTAAATTGTATTTTATATCGCGAATCCTATCATATTCCAAACCGGAGTCTACGAAATAAATTTTTACATCCATCTGCTCCATAAGATGGAAAGTAGCGTAACGTATCGCCAAAAAACAGGTGTCGTGATCGTCTGTGCAGATTATAATACCTACCTTCATGATCTTCTTGTTTCAATACTATCTCTACAAGTCAAAGTCACCGGCAGCTTCTGGTTGATAGGTGATTTTCACAACTTTCCATTTAGCGATACCCGCAGGAACCTTCCATTCGATAACATCGCCTACGCGATACCCTAGGAGAGCTGTTCCAATTGGTGCAATAATTGAAATATAACCTTTGTCGGCATCAGCTTGATGAGGAAAAACAATGCGATAAACCGTTTCTTCTCTAGTATCCATATCTCTTAAATGGACTTCAGAATTCATGGTAACGACATCAGGAGGTATTTCTTGAGGTTTCATAACCGTTGCACTATTTAGTTCTTCTTCCAATGCTTTTAAGTACTTCTCGTTTGCTTTAAGGGACTCTCTTGATGATTCTATTAATCCGCGCAACCTTCGCATGTCATTATCAGTTGTATAGATGCGTTTGTCAGCCATAGTCACGTCCCTCCATTATGATGTTTTAAATTGTTATTTCATCTTACTCGTTTTTACTCAATCGACATTTACTTTACGTCTACTATTCATTGTTGCTCTCTTTCTTTAGGTGCGCGCCCCATGTATTTCTTGTCTTGCAGCGGGGGAATTGCGCCTAACTGTATGCTAACGTGAAGATTCATGTTATTTTCACCTTGTCGCACTGTCTCAATATCGCCCTGAAAACCATGATATCAGTGAATACGGTTTTTTGATATCTCAGAAAAACGGCAGCTATCATACACCAGCGCCGTTTCTTCCGTTCCCGACCGGAAAAAAAGTCCCGACACAAGGAATCGACTCTCTCCCGAAGTGGAACTCTTATTATCTGTTGCGGCGAAGCGGAAATGACGGTTGTTGTGTTCAAGGTGTTCCCGTCGTGTGTTGTGGAATGAATTACGGCTTGAAATCAATATAGATAAGGAACATATCCGGATCAAGGGAGGTGCGGTTTAAAATTACGCTTCCTCTTCAGTCCGCCGGGAGAAGGTTGAATTTGAAGTCGTTTTCATGCTTTCCAAGTCTCGGCTGCATTTAGGGTAAACAAATGCCGGAATAATGATTATATTTATAATAATCGCTTCACTATCCGCATGCTCGCCGGAAGCAACCGTGATGTCCGGCAGCTTTTGCGTCACTGAATGTTTAAGGAGGGCCGAATGCTTCGAAATACAGTTCTGTCCATTATTGTCTGCTGCCTGCCGCTTCAGGCCGCCATTGTGAGAGGCGTCGTTACCGACAGCGCCACCGGAGCGGCTGTTTCAGGCGCGATCGTGCAGGTCAGTTTCGGCGCGTTGGTTTTCGCCGCCGATACGAGCGGCGACGACGGCTCTTATTCAATAGCGAGCGTCGACACGGGATACTGGGGAATTAATGTTTCGGCAACCGGATATCATGCCAAATCGCTTGCCGTAACGGTCAAAGACAGCACGACCGTTACCCTTACCATTCCCCTAAGGCTTATCCACTACGGTAAGGTCACTGGTCGGGTCACCGCCGACTCAGCCGCCGGCGAACCGCTTGACGGGGTGGTCGTTCTTCTGCTGGGAAACGGACCGGACAACGATACCGCCGCCACCGACGGGCAGGGGAGCTATGCGTTCGACAGTGCGATCGTCGGTAAAGGCTATACGATAGCGGTTTCGAAAACCGGTTATGCGAATGCGGCGTTTTTGCTGATTGAAAAGAAAATCGCGACGGATACGGTCGATTTCTCCATGAGGAAGCTGGCAATTAAAGACATTTCCGTCTCGCTTTTCAGGGACGCCGACAGTGCGGCGATCGTCGGCGGGAGGGTGACGCTGACTTCAGGCAGCACCACGAGGTTGTTCGGCTATACCGGAACCGACGGAAATGCACTGTTCAAACAGGTGATGGAAGGATCTTACTACGTTTATGCGACGGCATCCGGCTATGCTTCGGCGAAGAGTGCGTTGACGGTGAACGACACCGGAGCCGATTCGGTCGTATTCTACCTCGTGACGGCGACCGACGGTACCAAGACCCTGAACGGGACCGTGATGGATTCGTCGAACAATAATCCTATCTCCGGGGCTCTGCTTTATTTGACCACTGTCAACGGTCCGACATTCATTATTGCGACCTCCACCGCCGGAGACGGAAGCTTTTCCATTGATGGAATCCCGGTAACGGTCACTTCCGTCAACCTTTCGGCGCGGCACGAAAAGTATCAGCCTTCCACGCGGCGGGTCACCCTTGGTGCGGCAGATACGGCGGATACCACGGAATTCACCTTCAGGCTGATTCCGGTTGCCGCCGCGCCGGTCAGTGTGAAACGGGGCGCAGGCGGAGGCGGACAACCGCGCATGGCCATTACCGCAGGCGGACGGATCTCTTTTTCCGCCGTCACCGGATGCGGTACTGTCCGGCTGTTCGATCTGAACGGACGGTTGATGCTTCGCTGTCCCTTCGACAGCCGCGGCCGATCGACCTTCACACTGCCTCGGCGGCGTCTCCCCATGTCCGCGTATCTGTTCCGTATTTCCACGACGGATGGAGAGGCTTTTGTCGGTAAGGTAACGACGGGCGGGAGATAGCCGGGAGAGGCCGCGTTGAGGGGTCCTGCAGATCGGCAATCAAAGGCCTCGTCTATATTAGCCCAGATCTTCGGGATACTGTCCATTGGACTTTGTAAATTATTGGGAATTGATTTGGTAGAATTAATTACCTGACAACCCCTCATCCCCCGCGCTTTATCACTCCCGCCTCATCCACACCCCCCCGCCGCGGCCCATCAGGTCATTGAAAAACCGTTTCAGCATATCTCTGATTTTTTGCCGGGTATAGGGGATGAGCAGCGAAAAACCGAACGTATCGGTAATGAGCCCCGGGGTGATCAGGAGGAGCCCGGCAACGAGAATGAGCGCCCCGTCGATCAGTTCGTCGGCGGGAAGGGCGCCCATCGACAGCTGTTGCCTGATGCGCGACAGCGTTTCAATGCCCTGGCGTTTTGCGAGATAGGCTCCCGCCATGGCGGTGACGATCACGAGGAGTATGGTATTGAAAAGACCGATTGCCGCCCCGACCTTCATCAGAACGAAGAGTTCAATAAGCGGAATGACGGTAAAAAGTATAAGCAGGCGCGGAAACATTTTTTCCTCGTTATTGATGATTTGAGCGACTCACCGGCTCATCACTCCCACACCGCCCTGAAGATCGCCTGCTCGAACAGACCGCCGCCTCCGTGATGGAGCCCTTTTTCGGAGAAGGAGAGTCCGTGATCGGTGGTCAGTATCAGACGATGGCCTTTTTCGCGGCATTGGTTGATAAGCTGCGGGAGGTTGCGCTGAAGGAGAAGGGAGAGTTTTTCTGCCATGGCCGGAAGATCGGCCAGCCCGTCGTGCACCTGCCGGTCGAAAAAAGCGATCCGCACGATCCGCGCGCACGACAATGTTGCCTGCGGCAATTGGTCGGTCCAGCCGTACGCTTCATTTCCTTCGATGGTCAGGTAGGGAACGCTGCGCTGCGCCATTTCGTTGATCGGGTCGCGTTCCTGCGGAAAACCGAAAAGCTCGTTGAGGCCTCCCACGGTCGTGCTCGGGGAAGTCTGGCGATGCCATGTCCGCTTCGCCGCGGCGAACAGACCGGGGCCGGTGGAATCAACTGTCAACCATATATCCGGAGGAATCGCGTCGATTATAACGATGGTCGCCGGATGTTCGCACTCGACCGGCTCCACTGCCGGGAGGGAGGAGAGCCAGTCGGCGCCCGCATCGTGAAGCCGCGCGAGCGCGGCGAGCGCCTCTTTCTTGACAGCCGCATCTGCCCACGGGTCGTTGAACGCCGCGACGATATGGCTGCGCTGCAAAAGCCGGCCGGGGAAATGAACGGCGGCAAGCGTTCCGATTGCACGCAGTGTCGCGATCCGCCGTTCAATCGCCGGCGTCTCGGTTTTATCGAGGAAATGGATCGACCCGGCCTCTTCCGGAACGCGGAACCTGTTTGCGCATACGCGCCGCGCCAGCAATCCCCACGCGGCGGCGAGCGCGGTCCGGTGCGCCGGTTCGTCGCAGAGAAACCTGAGCAGCGCCTCGGCCGGTGCGGCCGCAAGCTGCTTCCCGAGGTCCGCGGCCGGAAAGCGGCGTTCGAGCGCCTCTGCAAGCTGCGCGAGTTCCCCGCTCTCCAGTGCCCGGTCGTGGAGAGGCGTCCCGAAAAGCTCCGGATGCAGTTGCGGCCACAGGAGCGGATCGATCGTTTTTGGAGCAGCGCTTTCCTGCGCGTCATCGATCGAAAGGATCACCTCGCCCTCACGCTGTCCGATCCACTCCTCGACAATCTTCCTGATGCGCGCCGCATTGAGCCGGCGGCCGGCGAGATTGCCGCGCAGCGCCTCGAAACTGCGCTGCTCGATGCGGGCATATCCCGAGAGCGCCCTGCCGATTGCCGCGATCGTCGCCTCGTCAAGCAGGTCGGCCAGCGCGGCAATGGAAATCGTCTCTTTCCCCTTGAGCAATGCATGCATACCGGCGAGCCGTTTGGACGTTCCGGGATCAATATCCCTGATCGCGAAGGTGTGCGCGGCGATTGCTTCGAGCACATCGGCGCTCCCGAGAATCGCGAGGTAGCCGGTCAGCAGCCGGTCGATGACGGATGAGGGATTGCCGGGCAGCGTCCGGTACGGCTCTTCACCGAAAGTATAGTTGCATCCGCAAATTGCCGAACGGAGAAGTTCCTCAATCAGGTTGCGGCCGCAGGGCCGCGGCGCCGGCGTATCGTACGACGCGAGGAACTGCTGCGTTCCGGGGGGCCGGTCAAGGGCCGGCAGCCCGGCGAGGCGGCGAAGCAGCAGAAGATTCCGTTCCCCCTGACGCGAGAGGGGCGTCGCGGCGGCGGGCGCATGGAAGCGCGCGTGGGCTGCACTGTAGCAGTCACTATAGGCGGCCTTGAACTGT
This sequence comes from Chitinispirillaceae bacterium, assembly GCA_016929415.1. Lineage (GTDB taxonomy): Bacteria > Fibrobacterota > Chitinivibrionia > Chitinivibrionales > Chitinispirillaceae > JAFGNB01. The sequence goes on from JAFGIW010000119.1 coordinate 6,623, forward strand.
TCGAAGGCTGCCTGCAGCCGCTCCCCCTCATCGGGGATGAGCAGACTCGAGGGATTGTCGAGGATATCGAGTACTGCATCGCGTGCGGCCCCGACGGCTTTGTCGGCCTGCGCGGCCGCGACCACCGACGGGTGGTTGCAGTAATGGTTTACGTAAACGATTTTTTCCGCCTGCCGCGACAGAAAACGGGCGGTCTGCCTGATGGTTGACACGTCATCAACCGACAGCCCCGATGAACGCCACGCGGCAGCGAACCGTTCGAGACCGTCACGCGCGGCGTAAGAGGTTTTTATTTCATCGACGACTTTCTGCAGGCGTTCGCCCGCATCCCTGACGCCCTCGAAGTCGAAGCGGCTGAATGCGGCGTACCCCGACACTGCCTGCAGTTGCGGAGCGAGCGAAGCGAGCAGGGCGGTCGCGGTTGATTTGAATTTGACGGCCGCGGCCCACGCCTCGCGCTGACGCCGCAGATCGAAGGCGTCGCCCTGCCCTGAGGGCAGCAAAAACGGGCAGCAATTGACGATGGTCTCCCGGTCGGCCTGATTGATCAGCTCTCCGGGAGCTATCGTCTCGACCTGATCGACGGTCATCAACTTGATGTAGTCGAGCGGCAGGGCTCGTCCGTGATTGATAAGCGAAATAAGCCCGCATTGCGCAAGCGACGCCAGCAGGAAGCAGGCCATGTCGTGCGGCACTCCGTAGGGTCCATTCTGCAGTTCCTGCATGATCTCGGCCCGAAGGCGCGGTTCCGAGGCGCTCAGATGACCGAACAGATAAGAAAGAAACGCGTTTGTCGACGGCTGCGGCGCCATGAGGTAATTGCCGTTTTTAACCTCGACGAGCCCCAGCGGTGCAGCCAGCGTTTCGATCGACTCCGTCAGGCTTCGGGCCCGCGCATCGCGCAGCGGGAGCGTACCCGCGGTCACGAACTCCTCGAAGAGCCGCTGATACAGCCGCAGCGACGGCGGCAGTCCGCGGGGGGCGATCTCCTTGAACCGGGGATAGCGCTCTTCACACAGCTGTTCCGACGCGATTTCGAGCAGCCGTTCGAACCGCATCACCTGCCTCACCGCCGGATCGACCACAAGCGACGCATCGTCGAACGAGCCCTGGTACACCCGCCGCAGGAGCGCGCTGCCCACCGCGGCTTCGCTTTTGCGCAGCCGTTCTTTGACAAGCGGTATGAGCGGAATGTCGGCCGGATTTCCCGGCCGCAGCTCGCCGAGGACGGTTTTACAGGCGAAATACTCCTTGAAGAGCGTGTCGTCGCCTTCCGGAAGCCCCACCCGCCAGACCGCCGTGTGGCGGCAGCGCAGCAGGCATTTTCCGATCGCGATCACCATGCCGAAATCGGCATTCCCGGCCGCATACAGCGCCTCCAGCCGCGCGGAAAGCTGTTCCTCCTGGCCGGGGGTGACCACCGCCACCGCGGCGGTACGGAGACTTTGCCGCCAGGTGATCGAGCGCCGGGAAATCTCCTGCCAGAGCGACGGACCGGGCCATGCATAAGATTCGGGAAGTTCCGCGAGCGGGTTGATGAACAGACGGGAATCGTCGGGCATGATCTCCCCCGCAACCCGGTCGATGCGCGCCGAGAGCACCTTGCCCTTATCGTCGCTGGTCGTGATCTCATACGCGGAATCGAGCGCGCTTCCGGAAGGCGACGTTTTTTTAATTAGAAAACGGCTTGCCGCAACCACCGGATCGAGCAGCACCTCGGCCACGTACTGCGCATTCGCGTCGGGCGATTCGAACGAGAGCATGCAGGCGACCAGTTCGGCGAGCATCCGCGCCGACGGCGGCTTCGCGGTGGGATGGATCGCGTGGAGCGCGATGATCCTGACAAGCCGCTTCGCCAGCATGCGGTCGGAAGGATCGCCAAGCGCCGTCTCGATACAATTGTCAAGGTGGGGAACGATCCGTGACGGATAGATGTAGAAGGAAGAAAACTCGGCGATGCGCGGAGCGAAGTGGTCGTAGATTGCATCGGGGGCGAGCAGTTCGGTGCACGGCCGGTCAAGTATCCCGCGGATGGCGCGCGACGGGTCGCCCGCGATCTGCGCATGGATGAAATCGACGATACCGCGGTGCTGGGAAAAAAGATCCCCCAGTCCTTCGAGCAGGTCGAGCGTAACGGGGTGCACCGGATACACCGACCGGAAGAGCGCCGGTGTCGTTGTCAAACGGGGAAAATGGCCGCGGTACTCCTCGTAGACGTGAAAGATCGTCCGTTCCCCTTCGTCGGTTACCTCGATAAGCCTTTTGCCGATAAGGTCGCGGATATGGAGGGTCGAGAGGTGCAGCTTGACCGGGAAGCGGTCCTTGATTTTCCGGAAAGTCGCCTGCGCGATATCGCCCGTCCGTTCGACGCTCTCCTGCACCGCGGCGATGATCCAGAGGGGGTGGTCGCCTCCCATTTCACCGAGCAGCTGCAGGGTGCGCGCGTCGTCATTGAGCTGCGGGGCGTCGGGTTTCGAGCGGAAGAACTCGGACAGCTCGTCGACAAGGAGCAGGCAGCCGTCATACCCCGCCGAACGCACTTCGACAAAAGCGGCCTCGAAAAGCTCCTTGCGTTCGCGCATCGGCACCGTCGGAACTGTTTTCCCGCGCTGTCTGAGAAGCGGTTCGGCGGTGGTGGCCGCCTCCGCCGGGTGTGCATCGATCCATGCGGCGAGTCCGTCCGGAGCAACACCGACCCGTGCGGTGATTTCCCTGACGACGGCGTTATCGTCGAGCGACTGCCGCAGCGCGAGCAGGACCGCCCCCCGGCGGGTCAGCGCAACCCGTCGTCCGCCTTTCTGCAGCGCGGCCTCGATCGCCTCGAGGACGATTGTTTCGAGCGGCGTGCTTCCCCGGAAATGGACAAGCGAGATTGCCACCGGAAGGATGAGGCGCCCCTGTTCCTTGAGCCGCTGCAGCTCCTCATGCCGCTGGCAAAGCTGTTCGTAGCCGGGCGCACGCGAAAAAAAGGCGAACAGCGCCGAGAGGAAGTGGCTCTTCCCCGATCCGAAATCCCCCTGAAGGAAGAACCCCTGGCCGCAGAGCCGCTTCATCGATTCTACCAGCAGGTGAAGATGCGTGCCCACATCGGCGGTCACCACGAACGTCGCGGCTGCTTTACGGATGGAGCTGTCGTCGGCTTCAAGGCGGATAACGGTCTGCACCTCGGGGATGCGCACCAGATCGCCGATTTTCACCTTCGCAAGATTCATGGTTCCCTGTCCTTCCCGGTTGAAGCGACGGGCGGAAACGCCTCGATCTCTTTTCCGATCTTTTTTATCCTGCCGTAGAGCGATTTTTCTTCGGGGAATAGCGCCAGAAGCTCATGGTAGAATGTCCAGGCTTTTTCAAGATACCCCGCCCGCCGCGCTGCGGCGCCGTAGGCGCTGTGTACATACTGGTCGGACGGCCGTGCGCGCAACAGCTCCTCGAGAAGCGGCAGCGCCTCGGGCTCCCTGCCCGACTTTGCAAGGGTGAATGCCTTGCGCCGCAGGATCGCCGGATCATTCGACCGTGTCGTCAGCTTGTCGTACTGTCCGAGGGCGCGGTCGGCCCTCCCCGCCCTGCGGTAGAGCATGGCGCAGAGTTCGCCGTAGATGGGCGGACGGGAGGGTATCTTCGCCATTTTTTCGTATTTGGCAAGCGTTGCCTCGATGCCGTCGCGCCGTTCCTCCAGTTCGCAGAGCAGCCAGAGCGCCCGCCGGTTGTCGGCGGATGTGCCGAGCCACTCCTGACAAACAGCAATCGCCTCGTCGATCCGGCCGAGCCCGCCGAGCGCCTTGACCCGGAAGGGACGGGATTCCTGAATGTCACCGTTCCATCCGGCGAGTGCGGCGAGCGCCTCCTCGAAACGGTGCAGTGCGATTAGGCAATCAAGCATTCCTTTACGTGCCCTGCGTTGCACCGCCGGATAGCGTCGTGCCTCCTGAAAACCGGCGAGTGCAGCAATGATATCCCCCTGCCTGAATTGAGCCTCCGAGCGAATGAGGAGTGAATAGAATCCGGAAGGGTTGCGGGAAAGAGCCCGGTCGGCAACGGCGGCGGCCTCACGGGCACGCCCCATCCGCAACAACGCGATCGCCTGCTGGTTCAGCCAGAATACATTGTCACCCGCCCCGCCGAACGCCTGTGCTTCTGCCAGTACCGCCGCCTCCCTGAATCGCCGTTCGCGGAGCATTCGCTTGAAATCGTCGTAAGGGGCCACAAGGCTTCCTTCCCCATCGCGGATAACCGGTTAAAGGAAACCTTTAAAATAGTTGATTTCAAGCTGCGGGTGAAATGGGTTGCTGCGGGGATCTGCCGAGAAAAGGGCGACGACCCGCGGTCATGATAATTGCCGGCGGGTAAAAAGGGAGGGGGCGACAAGCCGGTCGCCCCGATCGATGAACGCTTTTTTCCCTCTTTGCTAAACGCCCCCTCGTCGACCCTTCTCTTCGCACGTCCCCCGGGAGGGGATGATCGGATAAAAATGAAACAGCAATTTAATTGTCGATCAGGTAAGAATTGATACAAGATTGAATCAAATATAAACATTGGCACAAATACGAACAATTTTAGTTATATCAGAGGGTTCGACACGCTGGTCACCCTAAAAATGATCCTTTAAATCGTGACCGCCCGACCATGTAAAAGTTAATCCGTTGAACCTGCCACTGATTCCCGCCATACATTTGAAAAATCCGGTATCAGTCGAGTATCTTTTTACATGAAAGAGACTTGGTAATCATGGTGATCAATTCTACGAGCATAAAGAAGTCCGTTAAAAAGGCTGAACCGGCCCCCGTTTACTTTTCCAGATTCGTCGCCCTTGATTTTGAAACCGCCGACTATGGTCGCGACAGCGCCTGCGCAGTGGGGTTGGTTGTTGTTGAAAACCGAAAAATAGTCGACCGACGTTCCGAACTCATCCGTCCGCCGCGCCGGTATTTCCAGTTTACCTGGCTTCACGGCATCGCCTGGGAAGACGTGGCCGACCAGCCGACCTTCGGAGAACTCTGGCCGAAACTGGCTCCCCTCTTCGAAGGAGCGGAGTTCATTGCCGCGCACAATGCCTTGTTCGACCGCGGCGTGCTTGACGAATGCTGCCGGCGCTACGGCCGGACCCCGCCGGCATGCAGGTACCTCTGCACCATGCGGCTGGCACGACGCCTCTGGGATATAAGGCCCACGAAACTCTCCGACGTCTGCGGCCAGTTCGGCATCGAACTCCAGCATCATCATGCCGGCTCGGATGCGCTGGCCTGCGCGAAGATCGTGCTGCGGGCGGAAGGAAGCGGAGTGCCGGAGACGGCGTTTCTGAATAATCCGGGATAGAGTACGTTAGTCGTGTATCGATAGCTGCACATAAAACCAACAGGTGCGTTAGAGATGTCTGCAATTCAGAATGATGAAAAACGCAACTTCGACAAAGATGCCGCCTCCTGGGACGCAAACCCTGCAAGAGTCAAGATGGCCGAAGATATCATCGGCGCCATCGTCAGACGGATCGTTCTGACGACGGAGATGGACGTTATGGACTTCGGCTGCGGCACAGGGCTGCTTTCGATTGGTTTGCTGCCCTTTGTCCGCTCGGTCACCGGTGTCGACAGCTCGGCGGGCATGATCGAGGTATTTAAAAAGAAGGCGGCCGCCCGGGGACTCAACGGCATTGCCGCACGGCTGGTCGACATCGAGAAGGGCGAAACGCTTTCGGGCACGGGCAGCTATGATCTTGTCACAAGCAGCATGACAATGCATCATGTCAAGGAACTACCGCCGCTCTTCAATCAATTTCATTCGGTCCTTAACTCCGGCGGCCATCTCTGCATCGCCGATATCGATCCGGATGGGGGGCAGTTTCATTCGGACGATACCGGGGTATTCCACTTCGGGTTCGATCGTAATTCCCTTCGGAAGATATTCATCGCTGCGGGATTCGACGACATCACCCACTGCAACGTTGCCGAAGTGGAGAAGCCCGCACGCAACGGTGAGATGAGGCGATTCACGATATTCCTCATGATAGGCAGGAAGCGACATCCGTCGGGAGCTTTAAAAAACTTCAATAACGGCACTTCGCAATCAACTGCCGCCGGTTCTCCTCCGTCCTGACAGTATGTTCCGGTTCAAATTTATATTTTTTCCGCCTTGAGCGCCGCGGCTTGCGGCGGAATATCTTCGTCGCCGCCCTCATCCGTCTTCCGAACCGCGAAATCAGCAATATCACTTTTCGCGCAATCAGATACTGTATTCCGGCGACAAACACCATCACCAGATATTTATCGCGCACCCGGATGACTTTTATTATCTGTCGCAGCCAGAATGACGGGCGGCAAAAAAACCTGAAGAAGTATTGCTCGCAGAGCGCCGTCAACTCCGCGGTTGAATAGTTCTGGGTTCCCCGTTCACTGCCTGCCGGAACGATGATTTCCTCGTCGGTAAGGATGCCCCGTTTGCGCGCCGTCTCCCAGAGCGCCGAGCCATAGGCGTAATCGAGCACCCAGAAGGTGGTGATATCGAGGGGAAGACCGGCGGCAAACCGGTAGGTTTGCTCGAAGTGACGGCGCTCCTCGAAGGGCGCGCCGATAATGAAGATTCCGCCGGTGTAAAGTCCGGCGCGGTCGGCCATGCGGATCGCCGCCTCGTTCTGCGCGACCGTGGTTCCTTTTTCGTAAAAGTCAAGCACCTACTGATTTCCGGATTCGAGGCCGAAGGTGATCGCCTTTACTCCGGCCTCGCGCATGGCGGAAAAAAGTACCGGGTCGGCGGCGTCGACCCGGCCCTGCACTGCAATCGAGAGTCGTGCGTTCATGGCACGGATGCCGCGCAGTATTGCAAGCGCCCTCTGCTTGTCTGCGGTAAAATTGTCGTCAACAATACCGATGATCTCATAGCCGTCCCGCACGATCTGCGTAATCTCGGCAAGAACGTTGTCGGCGCTGCGTTGCCGGAAAAAGCGGTAGGAAACCGCGTTGTGCGCACAGAACCTACATCGCTTCGGACAGCCGCGCGAAGTGATCAGGGTGGTGATTTTCCGGCCCCTCTTCCTGCCGATCACCGAATAGCCCCTATGGTCGCGCAGCAGGTCCCTACGGGGGAATTTAAGGGGATCGAGGTCCGCAACCGGCGTGAAAGGAGGTCCGTAGCGCAGGCTGCCGTTACGATCCCTGTAAATAATCCCCGGCACCTCCGCAAGTTTCTCCCCGCCCGCGAGTGCATTGACGAGAGGAACAACGATCGTCTCCGCCTCGTGGCAGACGGTCGCGGCGGTTCCCTCGATATAGCGGGGGTGCAGGATCAAGTCGGGGCCGCCCGCAATCACCGGCAGGGTGGGCCGGAGCAGGTTGATGTCACCGATCACCCGGTGGGCATCCTGCAGGTTGAAACTCATCATCGACACACCCGCGATATCGGCATCTTCAATATAGTTGCCAAGCCGCTCCGTCGAATAGGGCTCGGCATTGAAATCATACACGGCCACGAGATATCCTGCATCGATCAACTCTGCAGCCAGATAAAGAACCCCGAGTGGCGGAGCAAGCGTTTTCTCGCTGCTCGTTCCATCACCGCCGTTTTTACCGAATGTCTTGACCACGCAGGGAGGAAAAATAAGAACCACTTTCTTACGATTCATGCCACCGCTCCTTTTGAAAAGGTAACAGTGGTAAGTATCGCCCGTGCCGAAAAAGCGCACAACCGAGGAAATACCGGTTTTTCGAACAATCGATTCGGGAAATACACTTACCGGCGGCGATCAGTGGAAACACTGATCGCTTTTTTCCATTCAATCGGAGCTGTTTGTCGCGATAAGGTTGATTAGCTGGACCCGGTTTTTAACTCCGGTTTTCTGGAAGATACTGTAAAGATGGCTTTCAACGGTCCTCACCGATATGCAGAGTTTATCCCCGATAGCATTGTTCGACAATCCCTGCACGGCAAGAAGAACAATCTCCTCCTCGCGTGTAGTGGTTCCGAACCGCCGCCGGAAATGATCGGAGATATTTCCCTTGAACAGAAAGGCCGGCTGGTTGAAGAAGCGGACCGCGAAAAAAACGCTTGCGACGGTAATCGCACAGAGGGAAAGCGAATTTTCCAGGTGCCAGGGAAAATAGGGAAGGTTCCGGAAGTACTTGACAAGGGCAAGAGGAAGCACGATCAGCGAGAGAATGAAGAAGAGCTTCACGGCAATGCGAAGCTGCGGGGCGGCGATCGAATCCAGTTTTAGCGCGGCAATGATGCACAACCCCACATAGGCGCCGAAAAGAATTGGGAGTCCGACCCCGAGACGCAGAACCGTTGCGACCCTTGTATTCATTGTAATAATTTCCGCTGCAGCGACCATCACGTAAAGAACCGTTACAGCCCACATGATCGTAGTGAATCGCTTATCGATCGAAACACCTATCAGGTGAAGACAGAACCGCGGCCCGGCGATCATGCCGATACTGTATCCCAGCTTTTCGATGATCAGCGGCAATGCCTTTGCAATGGTCGTATGGTCTGCGGCAATAATGACACAATAGAGTTCGACCATCCGGCTTGTCACCAGAAGTATCACCATACCAAGCATCGCAGTATACCAGAGCGCGACCTTATTGCGATACCGGAGGTAGAAGAGAAGCGAAATGGTCAGGGAAACCGCGCCGGTGCAGAGCGAAAAAACAGATGCGAAGAATGCGAGGTGGATCATAAGGCTATCAATATCGATACGTTTTCGAATCAATGAGGCGTTACTGAAAATACTATCCGTTACAGGCTAAAGATACGTTTCATCGCTTCACCATCGATCCCCAGATGTAATTTTAACTCCGTCTACGCAGCAGACATCCACTCAACAAACGAGTTTTCAACCATGCCATCGCCGACAATCTCCTTCCGTACCGTCCCCTGCGAAGCCGACATCGTAGCGATCCGCTCGATCGTCACCTCAAGCGATGTATTCCGCCCCGATGAGATCGATGTCGCGGTGGAACTTATCGAGGAACGGCTGCGCCGGGGTATCGCAAGCGGATACTTCTTTGTCTTCGCCGAGGAACACGGTTCCCCCATCGGTTATACCTGTTTCGGCCCGATCGCCTGCACGGTCGCCAGTCACGACCTCTTCTGGATCGCGGTAGCCAGGGAATACCACGGTAAAAAGATCGGCTCGGCTTTGATGGATGAGACGGAAAAGCATATCCGCACCCTGGGCGGCAAACGGGTGTATATCGAAACCTCCTCACGCTCCGATTACCTGGCTACCCGGGGATTTTATCAACGGCATGGATATGCCGTCGAGGCGACAATTAAAAATTTCTACGACGATAATGACGACAAGGTGATTTATTCGAAGGAATTATCGGAGTAGGTTTACCAATAGCAGGCGGTCCCGTTCACCGTGCGACCGTTACCGGCATGCTCATCCGTTTTCCTCCGCAGGCAAGCGTCAGAACGTACATTCCCGGGGCGATGGGAGCTTTCATCTCGCCTTCAGTACGTTTAAGGCGCGTGGTAAATACCCGCTTCCCCGCAATGGAAAACAATCCTATGTCAATGTCACCTCCGGTGAACCTGTTCCCTAGGGGAAATCGTACCATTGTGCCGCCGAAGTTGAATTTGACCGTATGTATAGCGCTTGACACCGACCCGCTCATTCTGTCAACAATGGCGGTTTCCACGGAAGTGATATAGACGGCACCGCCTTCCCCGATGGCGACGAACCGGTCGTTGCCGCAGGTCACCGAATAAAAATCCGATTTTACCTTGGGAGAACAGTCGGTCCAGGCGTAACCGTCGGGAGAGCGGAGTATGGTGCCGCCATCCCCCGCTGCAACGAACCGGTTGTTCCCGAAGGCAACCGATATGAGCCGGTTCGATGTTCCGGTCAATTGCCGGCGCCATCGGGCGCCGTCCGGAGAGGTCATCACCGTACCGCTGTCGCCGACCGCCACGAAAAGCCCGTTTCCGAAGGTCACCTGCCAGAGTGTGGAGGTACATTTTTCAGTTTTACTCCACAAAAGACCGTCGGTCGAAAAATAGAAAGAGGATTTCTGTTCATCGGTCGCATCGATGTTCACCGCGACAAAAAGGCCGTTTCCATTGCAGATACTGTAAAAATCAGCCGGTTCGTTCTCCGGCGACCGGTCGGCCCACTCTTTCCCGTTTGTCGAGGTAAAAATCGTCCCGCGCGTTCCCACCGCCACCGAGGTGCCGTTGCCGCATGTTGCCGCGATCAGATAGTCGCCGGTTTCCACCGTCTGGCTCGTCCAGGATACACCGTCCGGAGAGGTAAGAATTTTATTGGACCCGGCGGTGAGAAAAATCCCGTTTCCGAAGCTCACCGACCAGAGGAGTATATCCGGGATATCTGCCGCCCGGCCGAACCAGTCGATCGAGTCGGGTGAAGCGACGATCGTACCTAATTGCCCGGTTGCGACAAAACGGCCGTTGCCGTAGGCGATTGAAAAGTAGGCCTCCCCTACCTCGGGAAGAGTTCCGCAACTATTCCATTTCAATTGTCCGAAGCTGTCTGAATTAAAAAAGCAGAGAAGCGACAGCAGGCCGGTAGATACGATTACGGACCGTTTGTGTGGAATAATCCCCATACACTAGCCCCCGGGTTTATTGTATAACTTTTAACTGCGGTAACAATATTCGTCGATGCAGGAATCGCTTGATCAGTAGATAGAATGATTGGAATATACAATTTATTTCACCGGGATACACAGAAAAACGTGCTTTTGTTCCACAGTCTTCTCATCAGGCGCTATGCCCCCCTTGGCTATCTGCCACTATACATCATCAGTCTCTTGACTGTATGTAAATTCCCGCCTTTTGCGGAGATGAAAGAGAGAGGGGAGGAAGCAGCCTGCGTTTTAAACAGGGGGAAGAGAAAAGGCGGCACCCAGATTTGAACTGGGGAGTAAAGGTTTTGCAGACCTCTGCCTTACCACTTGGCTATGCCGCCCTTAAAAAAAGGGGCTGCCCCCAAGGGGAAGCCCACGAACTGGAGCGAGAGACGGGACTTGAACCCGCGACAGCCACCTTGGCAAGGTGGAGCTCTACCACTGAGCTACTCTCGCATGGAGGGTATTGAAAAATAAACCAAAGGGGATGAGGAGTCAATAATTTATTCAATTCCGCATCTCCTGTTCAGATATTTAAAAGTCAGAAAGAAGCTTTTCCGCTGTTGGGCTAGTAAGTTAAACCGCTCAATCGCTAAACCGCGTTCTTCCCTTCCCCTACTTCGGATTCCACGTCTGGGCGGAGGTCATGATAATGGCAATGAACGCCATCATTCCTATTGCCAGAACGATCTGCTGCCTGTAGTTGTAGCGACGTTTAGTCAAGGGGATTTTCCGGATGGAGGATTTCGTTGAAGCCTCCGTTTCAGATTGAACGGTTGTTTTTTCTGACACAGCGGGTCGATCGGGGCTTTTTTCTGTCGCGGGACTGCCGGGAAACGAGTCATTTACCGCTGCCGGGATATGAAGCGTATCAGCGTTCGCGGCCAATGAATCGGGTACACTCGCCGGAACACCTGTCGTAGCTGCCTCCGTTGTCGCGGCAACAGAACCAACGCCTTTCTCCATACGAGCCGTCGTATCGGCAGTTGTTACGCCACCCTCCTTACCGGCACTCGATAGGGGGAGTGCTGCAAATATAAGAACAAATACCGTTTTCCGCATCTCCTACCTCAACATCTTTGATAACAATGCATTGATTTCTTTTGGATTGCCGCTTCCCATTGTTGCTTTCATCGCCTGTCCGACAAAAAAGCTGATCAGCTTTCCATCACCGGCCTTGAACCGTTCAACTTCAACGGGATTCTTTGCAAGGACCGATTGCACAATATTTTCAAGCGCTCCCGAATCGGAAACCTGCTGCATCTTTTCGGCTTTGATGATGGTTTCCGGGTCCTGATCCCGCTCCTGCATCAGATCGACAATTTTACGGGCGCTCCTGGCACTGATGGTGCCGTTGTCAATCAGTTTTAAAAGGGCTCCAAGATGGCCGGGGGTAATTTCCAATTGATCGATGGTGATTTTCAAATCATTGATAATACGAAGTATATCAACCACGATCCAGTTGGCGACCTGCCGGGCATCGTGGTACGTGGCGAGTGTCGCCTCGAAAAAATCGGCAAGTTTTCGGCTCGAGGTGAGCACCTCAGCCGCATTTTCCTGCAGACCCATCTGTTCAATAAACCGCTGCCGACGCTGTGCCGGCAATTCGGGAAGGGTCTTCCGGAGAGCTGCCACCTCCTCTGGATTCACGGTAAGGGGCGGAAGATCGGGTTCGGGAAAATAGCGGTAGTCGTGCGCGTCCTCCTTGGACCGCATCGGAATCGATCGGTTGGCGCTCCGGTCCCAGAGAAAAGTCTCCTGATGGATCTTCCCACCGTTGCGAAGCACCTCCTCCTGACGTCGCGCCTCGTATTCGAGCGCCTTTTCCACACCGCGGAAACTGTTCATATTCTTGATTTCAGTTTTGGCGCCGAGTTTTTTTTCGCCCCTTGACCGCAGGGATATATTGGCGTCGCAACGAAGGCTCCCCTCTTCCATAATGCAGTCGCAGATCTCGATATATTCGAGAATTGCCTTGATCCCGATGAGAAATGCATATGCCTCGGCAGGGCTGCGCAGATCCGGTTCGCTGACGATCTCGATGAGCGGGGTACCGCAACGGTTGACATCGAATAGCGACTCGGGCGCGCGGTCGTGAATGAGCTTCCCGGCATCCTCTTCCAGGTGGATTCCGGTCACCCCGACGGTTTTCACCGTATTATCGACGACAATTGGTAATTCCCCTTTACCGCAGAGCGGAGCATCGTACTGGGAAATCTGATACCCCTTCGGAAGATCGGGATAGAAATAGTTCTTTCTGGCGAACAACGACCTTCCGGCAACGGTACAGCCGATCGCGCATCCCATACGGATTGCCATGGCTACCGCCCGTCGGTTAAGCACGGGAAGCGCACCCGGCAGGCCGAGGCAGACCGGACAGCCGTTGGTGTTCGCCGGGTCGCCGAACCGTGAACGGCAGCCGCAGAAAAGTTTCGTCTCAGTCAGTAACTGCGCATGGATCTCCAGTCCGATGACGGTTTCAAAATCCACTAAAAGACTCCATATCCACCAAGGGTAGTGAGGTCCGCTTACCTGGGCACGGCCTTGAAGGTGATCCCGGCCGGGGCGAGCGAGTCGCCGCCGTATGCCTCGGCGGCCGCTTTACTTTTAAATGCCCCGATCCGGACGCGGTAGAATACCTTGTCCGACAGGGTGACCGGCAGGATAGATACCTCCCTGAAGCGCTGTTCGAGCCTTTTCTGCAGATTGGTCGCATTGTCGAGGGAGCCGAACGCTCCCACCTGGAGCGTATACGCCGTTTCGTCGCCGGACGGGACCGGGGCATCGGCCGGCGCGCCTGCGGTTTTTTTTTCGGTGCGCAGGGACGCCAGATCGAGCAGGTCTCTTTCCAGGAGCTGTTCGCCGAACGGCTGCAGCCGCTTCTCCAGCGCCTTTACCGAATCCGCCTTCCCGAGTTTGATCGCGCACTCCAGTTTCGCCGCGGTCGCCGCAATTGTCCACGACCGGGCAGCGTCGATCCCGCCGGCCCGGCAGAACCGTTGGAACGCCGAATCGTAAAGACCCTCTTCCATATCGATCAGCCCGATACGGTAATGCGCTTCGAGCGCGAGAAGTGTGCCGTGGTCAAGCGTTATGGTGTGCCAGAGCGACCGGGCGGTTTTGATGTCGTGCAGCGCCGCCGCCGCAAGTGCCCACCGATGGCGGTAGTACGGATCGGAACGGATCGTCGATGCGAGGCGGTACTTTTCCGCCGCGGTCTTGAAGGCGCTATGGACAAACGAGTAGTCGCCCAGTTGACCGTAGGATGCCGCGCGGAGTGAATCGGGGACGGTCGTGTCCGTTGCGCATCTCGTATAAATGGCAACCGACAGCGAGCAGGGCGCCACACGGGCGTAATCGGAAGCGATGCGGCAATCGGAAGGGTGTGACCGGTAGGCTTGTCCAAGCCGTTTCGCGGCTTCCATATAGCTTCCTTTTTCGAGCAACTTTACTCCTGCAATATGGTCGGCATCCGCAACGGCGCCGGATGTTCCGGCAAGGACAACGCCGAGAAGAACTTCTGCGACGGCGAGCGTTTTCAACAACCCGCTCATGCCGGATCCTTCGACGATTCACCCTCAACCGGTTCTTCCGGAAAGGCTTCCTCCTCAAGGAGTTCCGGTTCGGGAATCGAAAGCCCATCCGTCTTATGGGTCATCTCGCACTGCTCAAGCGTCCTGCGTGCTTCGGCGAGTTTCTCTTCGAGCTCGCGGAGATCCTTTGTCCGGCGATGCACTTTCGACTGAAGAACGATGTAATAATAAAATGCGGCAAAAAGCCCTAAAAGAAGACCGACACCGAACGCCCCGGCCACATAAAAATAGATGGGTATCGCCGGAGTCCAGTAGGTAAGAATACGTGCCGATGCGACCTGCTTGAACTGCTCCTGCGTAAAAGTAAAAATGAGGATCCATGCGAAGAAAAAGGCAACGATAAAAACAACAAGCCACTTGAGAATTTTCATAGTGCGGTCCTTTCGCAGATAAGTGTCATACCGCTGGTCCGAACGACATCAGCCTGTAAAATCGTTCCTGCCGGCACTTCGTCGCAAGCAATGAGCGCTCTTTTACACCCGTAGTCGCGCGCCATCCAGAGCCGGTCACGCTTCTCCTGCCGCCCGCTTATCATGAGCCGCACCTTCCGGCCCGCCATCCCCGTATAGATCTCTCTGGTTATTGCCGTCTGCACATCGATCAGTTGTTTGAGCCTCCGGTGCTTTAACTCATGCGAAACTGTGTCGCTCATGGAAGCTGCGGCGGTCCCTTCACGAATGCTGTATGCGAACATAAAGGCTGCGGTAAAACGGACCTCTTCAACAAGGGCAAGCGTCGATTCGAACTCCGCATCGGTTTCAGAAGGAAAACCCACGAGAATATCCGTGGTGATGTCCGCATCGGGAAGGAGCGAACGGATCATTGAAATACGGTCGCGATAGTCGGCGGCAGTGTATCGCCGGTTCATGAGCGACAAAATCCGGTCAGCCCCAGCCTGGACCGGTAAATGGACATGGCGGCAGCATTTCGGCTCATCGGCGATCGTTCGAATCAGCTTTTCACTGCAATCTTTCGGGTGGGAGGTGGTGAACCGGATACGTTTAATACCCTCCACAGCGGCAACCGCACGGATCAGATCGGGGAAATCGATGCCAGCATCGCAGTAGGAATTAACATTCTGGCCGAGCAGCGTGACCTCCTTAACACCCCGGCCGGCCTTTTTCCTGATGGTATCGATGATTATCGCCGCTGGAATCGACGCCTCCGGGCCACGTACATAGGGTACGATACAGTAGGTGCAGTAATTATCACATCCCCGGATGACCGACACAAATTCGCTTGCTTCATCCGTTGCTTCAATACCTTTAAAATCAACGTTTTGATCGGGAAATACCGATGATATTACCTCATCGATTCCCTCAAGGGAACGGGCGCCGATTACCCGGTCAACTTCAGGGATCTCCCTTTTCAACGACTCCCCAAGCCTCTCTGCCATGCACCCGATCACCCAGAGCTGCGCCTCCTGTTTCTTTAAACGGCCATACTCCCCGATACGGGTTTTCGCCCGCTGTTCCGCATGCTCCCGTACGCTGCAGGTATTTACCACAATTAGATCGGCTTTCGCCGGATCATCACTACTCCGGAAGCCGTGCGTAAAGAGCCGCTCCCCGATATCGTTGGAATCGGCGACATTCATCTGGCAGCCGAAAGTTTGAAAATAGACGTAAGGCATTGGAAATAGGCGAATTCTATAGAAATACAATGATCGATCAACCACTCACCGGTTAATTAAAAATACTTCATCGGTGAGAGGTGTGTTGAATGAATCCGCGTAAGAGGGGCGCCGTCGCTGCAGGAGCAGGCCTCCGTGGAGGGAGCCTGCTTTGACAAACCATTACTTACAGGAAATACAAACAGTGCCGTCCGCACTGGACGACGCCAACCGCGGTGTTACACCGGTCACTTTGGCAAACAGCAATCCGAACGCCTATAGTCATATAGGTAAATAATAACCCGCCTAGTCCAGGTGAGGAACTCCGGTACTCAATATATGGCATCGGCATAAAAAAAAATCCATTTTTCTCCCATGGACCTTCAACAGCCTCCCGCCGTCCCCCCTCCTCTCTCCGAGCAGGTGTCCCGTTTTCCCGAAAGCCCCGGCGTTTATCTGATGAAAAACGGCGTCGGATTTCCTCTTTACATAGGCAAAGCGATCAATCTCCGCAGCCGTGTGCGCTCCTACTTTCTCGATGCGCACGACGGCCGGCCCAATATCCCGTTCATGCTGCGCAACGTCGACCATATCGATTGGATCGCCACCAACAACGAGACCGAGGCATTGATCCTCGAGGCGAACCTGATCCGCAGACACCAGCCGAAATACAACGTAGACCTGCGCGACGATAAGCACTTTCCCTATCTCAAGGTGACGGTGCAGGAGCCGTTTCCCCGGCTGCTTGTCGTGCGGCGGGTCGAGCGCGACGGGGCGAAGTACTTCGGCCCCTATACCGACGCGACGGCCATGCGGCGCCTTGTCGCCTTTGCGCGGCGGATCTTCCGTTTGCGCGACTGTAAACGGGTGCTGCCCGCGGCGCGTCCGGGGCGGCCGTGCATTAACCTGTCCATGCACCGGTGCAGCGGAGCCTGCAACGGAACCATCTCCATTGCCGCCTACCGGGAGCAGGTCGAACATCTGCTGCGGTTTCTGGCCGGCCGGCGGATCGACCTCATTCATGAACTCTCCCGCCGGATGGAAAAGGCATCCCAGGAACTGCGGTTCGAAGATGCGGCAAGCCTCCGCGATCAGATCAGGCTTATCAAAGACGCTTCCCGCCTGCAGCAGGTTGACCTCAAGCTCGATGATACCGACTGCGATGTCTTCGGTCTGGCGGACGGCGAACGTGGGATCTGCCTCGCGGTGCTGCAGGTCCGGGAGGGGCTTCTGGTCAACAGCCACCACTTCCTCTTCGCAAAAACAACCTGGACACACGCCAATCCGAGTCATGATAACCTCTTTCTGCAATTTTACCTTGCCCGCGGCGATGAACCGCCACCGCTTATTTTTATTCCCGATAATGCCGGCTTTTCGCTTGATTCACTGCAAATTTGGGTAAATCAGCAATTCAATAAAAAAATTGAAATTTCCATCCCGCAGAAAGGAAATCGTAAGTTACTTATCGTTATGGCTATAAAAAACGCTCATCTCTATCTTAATCAAAAGGTTACTCACAATGAAGCACAGGACCTTACCGATTTGCAGCAGGTTCTTCAGCTGCCGGTCTACCCGGAAACCATTGAAGCCTTTGATATTTCAAATATTGGAGCTGCATTTTCAGTAGCGGGCATGGTGCAGTTTAAAGGGGGGAGGCCGAATAAATCCGCCTATCGACATTACAAGATAAAGTTGGTCGTAGGCCAGAACGATTTTGCCATGATGATGGAAGTCGTAACACGTAGATTAACAAGACTTTATGAAGAAGATAAGCCATTTCCCGATCTTCTGCTTATCGATGGGGGGCCGGGACAGCTCCATGCAGCGCAAGAAGCGATCGAATTATTTGAAAACCCACCGGAAATCGCCTCGCTTGCAAAACAGGAGGAGATTCTGTATGCCGCCCATCTCCCGGACTCTGTCAAACTCCCCCCGACCCACCCTGCCCGTAAACTTGTCGAACGAATCCGTGATGAGGTACACAGGTATGCAATTATGTTTCATCGCAAGGTTCGGGGGAAGCAGTTCTCCTCTTCGCAACTCGAGCGGATAGAAGGCATTGGAAAAAAACGGGCAGAGATCCTGCTGAGGAAATTCGGGTCGCTCAAGAGAATTAAAGAGGCGGCTGTATCAGAAATAATTCAAGTCACTGGAATTACGGAAGATATGGCGATGAGGATCAAAGGTGGTTAAACTATTGCCCTAATTGAGCGACTCTCCTTCGCGGTGAGATATAAGCTGCTGGCGAATATGCCACTGCAAAAATGCTCAACATACCTCCCCGGGTCCCGCCCTGCGGGACTGCGCCTTTTGTATGTCATCTTCACTCAACATCTTTCATCTCACCATCAAAAAGAATCGCTCAACTTGGGTAGCGTCAACTGATTTGTCACTCTACCTTGCCGCCCCGCTTCTTGTACTCGTTCAGGTAATAGTGCTCCTGCACTTCGTCATTTATGACATGGTAAGCATTTGCCAGGCCATACCAGGCATCCAGTTTCATATCATTCACCAGGGTCGCTTCCTTCCAGGCACGAATCGCTTCTGTAAAGTTTTGCAGCCTGTAATTGACTAAGCCTAGGTTGAAAAGGCCCCGGTCAGAATGGGGATTGATCTGTAATTCTTTTTTAAACTCGCTCTTGGCCTCCTGCAGTAAATTCCTGTCCATGTAAATTGCGCCAAGATTGAGATGCACCAAAGGTTCAACAGGATTCAGCGCCAGTGCCTTTTTGCATGCAGTTTCCGCCTCCTCCTTCCTGCCGTCCTCAAAGTACATGGCCCCGAGATTCCTGTAAGCAAGCGATGCGGCATGCGGTGAATGTTTGGCTGCACTCTCCCAAAAAACCACGCAATCCCTGAAACGTAAACTGTAAAAGACAGCCAGACCGGAAAACAAACTGATGATGATTGCAAACACAGAAAGGGCGGCTGTCCTTTTTTCCAGTACTGCTTTGACCGGCCGCGTTTCAAGGAGGAGGATGAGGAAGCCCAGCACGGGGACATAAAGCCTGTCTTCTCTGTAATAAGAAATGGTCCGTGTTT
Organism: Chitinispirillaceae bacterium; assembly: GCA_016929415.1. Lineage (GTDB taxonomy): Bacteria > Fibrobacterota > Chitinivibrionia > Chitinivibrionales > Chitinispirillaceae > JAFGNB01. The sequence continues at coordinate 25,453 of JAFGIW010000119.1, forward strand.
CGGGGACAATGAAAGAGGGTAGCAGGAAAAGTAAAAACCACAACAGCCCCAGAAAGAAAAAATTGAGTCTGAGTTTCCTGGTAAAGACAATGGCCGCAATCAGCAGCACGAGGGCTATAATCCCATATACAAAGGTTGTATCCTGAATAGTCGGCAGTACGGCAAGGTCGACAGGGATCATGATTTTCCCGATATACTGGATGATTACCGGGAAACCGGCAACTACCGATTTGACGATTTGTGCGAAACCGACCTTTACGGGATTGGAAAGGGCGAAATGCCTTAAAATGAACCAGGAGGCAAATAGTATCAGCCACGTGCTGGAAAAAATAAGTTTATTAAGCGAAAAAAGTTTTTCCTTGTGTATAAATTGTAAATAATACAGACAGAGCACAGGCAGGGCTACAGTGATTTCCTTGGTGTATAATGCTAGTCCGAAAAACAGGGAATGGATCAAGAAGAAGTACCAGTGCTGTATTTCCAGGTATTTAAGAAAGAAGATAAATGAAAGGAGGATGAACAGGAAGAGGAGTAGATCATTCCTGCCGGGTATCCACACAACGGTCTGTGTCAGTACAGGGAGTACCGTAAAGACCAATGAAAAGAGCAAAGAGGGCAGCCGGTCATATTTCAATTTCACCAACAGCAGAAATATCAAACAGCATACGGCCAAGTGCGTAAGACAGTTTGTAAGGTGATAAATGAAGGGATGCGTACCCCCGATTACGGCGTTCAGTATGAAGGACAGGGTTAAAACCGGCCTGTAATAAATCTTATTGTTGGCATTGAAGATATCCCTGCCAAAGGCCTTCCAGATGTTGCTTAAATCGCCGATAAATGGTTGTTGATCCAGGACAAAAACATGATCATCCAAATATACATAATTAAAAAAAAAGGATTGAAAATAGACGAGTAAACCCAGAAGGGATATCAAGATATAGGGCATGACATTATACAGGAGCGTCCTTTCCATAATCAATCCCTTCAGCACAGGCTTCTTCTGCAAATAACACTTCTTCTTCATGATTCGACTCTTTGCTCCATTTTATATGATGGCAGTATATAAAACCGGGCTGTTGAAGCTGAATATCCAAACCGAGGGCCTTCAAACCGTTGTGTGCAAGCCTCTGCCCTACAGATTTGACCGACACTGCATCTTTGCTCGCAAAATGCAAAAAAAATTAAGGGCATATACACCATTCATTCATAGAAATGGTATATTGGCGTAGGGATTTCTGTCAACCTTACATTTTATTACTTGCAATCGGTAAGAGAAGAATATGAAATCCCCGGGGGCTAAACGTACTGCCGGCTATGCCGGCGGGCAACGATTATTTGAATTTTTTCATTTCAAATTTTTCTTATTCGGGGCGCCACCCTGTAAAGTTACATTTCCCGATCAGGGGGCGTTTCGGGGTTTCCCCTTCTTAAAAGTGTTGACATTATTCCAGAAACTGGGTATATTTATAATGGTTCGATATACGAAATATTCGTAAGGGGTAATTTTGAACTATTCGGCTGTAATTGACCTTGTTCTGGATAACATCAAGAAATTTGTTTTCCCGGAGGAATGGCTCAATCTGGATTGTACCCTTTCAAAACAGGATGTTTTCGCCATGTTGCTTATCAATCGGCATGGGGAGATCATCATGAGCCGGATAGCCGATTATGTGAACATTCCGATGAGTACCGCCACCGGCATAATCGATCGCCTCGTGAAAAACGGGTATTGCGTCCGTCGCCGAAGTGAATCGGATCGCCGTGTTGTCGTGATTTCTCTTACGGAAAAAGCGAAGAAGATCATCAGTGCCATTAAAAGCGTCGGAAATGACTATTTCGAACATATTATGCAGGCACTCACGCCTGAAGAACAGAAGTTTCTCTCATCGATCATCTTAAAAATCATGGGAATACTGAACAATCAGAACATCTCTTTAAAAAATAAAAAGGAGAAGGGGCCGGGTATGCAAAAAATAAAAATCGAATGATTTTTTTGACCAATATTTCGAAATCAGTATTATTCATTTTTCAAAATATGGAGGCAACAATGCGAATCATACTTTATACCGGCAAGGGTGGCGTGGGCAAAACCAGTGTCGCTGCCGCAACCGCCGTGAAATGTGCGAAAAAAGGGATCAGAACCTTGGTGGTCAGTACCGATGCCGCGCACAGCCTCGGTGACTCCCTTGACAGGAAACTCTCTCCCGAACCGGTGGAACTGGCGGAAAACCTCTGGGCGCAGGAGATTGATTCGACGCATGAGGTCGAGTCGGGGTGGGGAAAGGTGCAGCAGTATCTCACGACCCTGTTTACCTCCAAAACACTCAAAGACATCACTACCGAGGAGCTGACGGTTTTTCCCGGAATGGACGAGCTCGTAAGTTTACTCAGGATATTACGGTATTACCGGGGAAATACCTTTGATGTCATCATCATCGATTGCGCCCCAACTGGAGAAACCCTTGCGCTTCTGAGTTTTCCGGAAATGTTCAGGTGGTGGATGGATAAACTGTTTCCCATCAAACGTAAGGCGATTAAAATAGTCAGGCCGGTCGTCGAACCGATCATCGGCATACCCATGCCGGGAGACAATGTCCTCGCCGAGGTGGAAAACATCTACAATCAGCTTGATGAAATGAAACGGATCCTCTCCGACCGAAACATCACCAGCATCCGGATTGTCGTCAATCCGGAAAAGATGGTCATCAGGGAGGCGCAGCGCAGTTTCACCTACCTCAATATTTATGATTTCAATATCGATGCAGTTATTGTCAACCGGGTCATACCCGACGGCGTGAAGGACGGATACTTCTCCGCGTGGAAGGACATTCAGAAAAAATACCGCCAGGATATCGCCGACGCATTTTCGCCGCTGCCGATTCTCAATGTGCCGCTTTTCGAAAGAGAGGTCGTGGGTACCGACATTCTCGCCAGAATGGGCGATGAGATATTCGCCGATACCGATCCGGCGGCCATCATGTACAACCATCGCATACAGCAGGTAAGGAAATATGGTGACGAATACCTTTTCGCCATCTATATGCCGTTCGCCGAGAAAAACGAGGTCGATCTCAACCGTAAAGGGGATGAGCTTATCGTTCGCGCGGGAAGGGTGAAACGTACCATCACCATCCCTCGGACGTTGATTCCGCTGAATATTAAAGGCGCTAAATTCGAGAACGAGACCCTTACCATACGGTTCGGAGGTGAAAAACATGAAAAGTGAATTATTGCGGGAGCTTTTTTCAGTCAAACTGAAAATTGCCGGTGAACTTATCAGATGCCTTCCCGCGCCATTGCAAAGCCGGGTCGATACCCTGAACAGAGCGATCATAAGGGCAATACGCGACGCAACGGAGGGCTACCTGAGGGAACAATCCGATGATGATGCAGGAAAGGCTGAAAAGGGAGTGGAAAATATTCCCATTGAATAAAACGGTGGATCAGGCATCGCCGCTTGATAAGATGGCGGAGAAGCCGCTTGGCGCGATGCCATTGTATGTCATCATCCAGAGTGTACCGCCGTCAGGTTTTATTTTCAGAAGCACCGCCTTTCCGCCGAATATTCCTCCGGGCAGCCTCTTCGAATGCAACAGGCCCCGGTTGGTATGGCTGTCGTAAAAAGAGTTTCTCTGGATAAATCGGGTATATTATAACAGGGGGACCTCTAAATATTCAGTGTTGAATCGATATAGCCATCAAGAGGGAGGAAATACGTTGCCTCTTCTCCGGGGACCTAATGAACATTATCCTTTTTATTTGTTTTATTATTATTTCTGCCGTCGATGATTCTTTCAGTCAAACGGTGGAAATATATCCCCAGGGTCCCTGTGCGCTTGAAACCGATATTTATCGTACTACCACCGAGAGCAACTCATGGTGTTTGATCAAACCGGTTTATACCGGCGGAAAAAGGCTTCTTTTATTTTACGATCGTCTGTCCAATGCCAATTACGGCACCGGCAGTTTTCGGAATGCCGATGATTATTCCTTGGTTAAAAATTATTCCCGGTTGAAGGAAACGTGGCAGGACATCATCCCGATGGATATCGATGGAGACGGGAACGATGAACTGGTCTTTTACGACTTTAAAAACAGTCTGTTTCAAATCTGGTTTATTGACGGGAATGCTCGATGTGAAGCTCTCGGCATGTGGAATAATTCATATCTCGGGAAAATATATTTCAGGCAGATAATGCCCGTTCAGTGGGATCCTGATGCCGCATCAGAACTTTTTTTTTACAGCGATGACGGTAATTATTTCATACTTAAATATCAGAATTCAGACATCGGTTTTTCTGTAGTACACGCTGCGGACGCGCCTTCGTCGAAATTTGTTCAAAAAATAACTTTTCCCGACAACACATCAGGCTATCTGTCATACGATCCCATGGGAAGGTCCGTTTTCCTGATAGGGGCCGATTTCAGTCTCAAGGTCCGGCAGGACGGGTGGTATCAGGGGTGGACGGACATAGTGACCGGGAATTTCGGGAGCGGAAAAGAATTCGGCGATATTCTGTTCTATGATCGTGTTCACGGCACGGCTGCATACTATAACGTAGGAAACGACGGCCTGTTGTTGAACAGTCATTCCGCAGGCTATCGTAAAACATGGAGCATTATTACCCCTATCCACCCGGACCCGGCATCATCAGCGGGATGCGCGGATCGTTTGTTATATTATGAAAAACTGGATAATGCCGAATTGGCCGTTCCTTCTTACAATGGTATGAATCAGGCGGTGCATCCGGATGTCGTTGCCGCCGGCCCGGGCCAGTACACAATGGTTTACACCCCCTATCCTTTTCATGATGATGCTTTTGAAAATCCATCCATTCTCACGAGTAATGACGGATTTAATTTTACGGTTTTGACCAATGGCAGGAATGACACCGTGGGATTTCCCGTATGCCGGAAACCGAACCCGTTTTCGATATGGGATCACGCATGGAACAACGATCCGGATATATTGTACGAAGATGATATATATTACATCGTTTATCAGGAATCCTACTATTCGACCGAACGGGGATTCAAATTCGAGAATATCGTTCTTGTTGAGGCGGACGATCGTTTCAACGATATGTCGTTTACACGGATTGAGGGCGTGATCGGGTACAAAGATATTTTTTCCCTTTCGCCGTCGTTAATTAGAATAGGCACACGCTATTATATGTTCTTTGTTAACTGCGATACCGATCAGATACGATATATGTCGACTGATGATATCTATTCCTGGCCCGATATAGCACATTCAACCGCCGTCAACCTCGGTAAAAATGGCGCAAACTTTCATCCGTGGCATATTGATATTGTTTCGAATAACGACACCGCCTATTATCTGCTTATATCCGGCCATTTTAATCCGGCAGGTACCAGATATGACGACAACGACCTTTATATTGCCGAAAGTACCGATCTTACAAACTGGACATTGTCAAAAAAACCGGTCATCGATCGATTTACCTGGGGGTATAGTAATATTTATCGTTCTACCGGTATTATGACCTCCAGAAAAAAGATGACGATCTGGTTTTCATTCAACAAGTCTCTCCAGACGGGTATCGGGATCAAGAAAGAAATTGCTATGGATGCCATTGAGTATTGAGAGGTGGTATCCGTTGTTGGTTCGGTCCACCGCATCGTTCGGTATCGCTTGATAACGATGGGGTAATAGTGCAATCACATGGAGGTTGCTGCCCACGAGTAAAGGGGCAGGTTCACATGAATAACTTCCCCCGACATGCCTTCACCATTTTTGGGCTGCTTATGGCGGCTATGCAGACTGCAAATGCTTATTGGGTGCAATCGCATGGTCCGTGGGGCGGCGATATCACCACCCTCGCGGTGAAAGGTGATACTATAGTGGCCGGGACTTCATACGGTGTTTTTCTTTCCTGTGCTAAGGGGAACGGCTGGTGTAAATTCGATTCCGGTCTTGCGGATAAGCAGATTAGGTCAATTATCATAAAAGGCGATACACTGTTTGCCGGTACCTACGATGGATTGTTCCGGTCCACGAATTTCGGCGGATGCTGGACGATGCTTGATTCATGTCTCAATGTCCAAGCGCTGGGTGTGTGCGGCAGTACTCTTTTTGCGGGAACCGTGTACGGTGTGCTGCGTTCCGGCGATAACGGTAACAGCTGGGTGCGTGTCAATACCGGCCTAACGGATCTGTATGTCAAAGCGCTTGCGGCAAATGACACCGTCATCTTTGCCGGGACTCAAAATGCCGGTGTTTTCCGTTCAGTAGATAAAGGTTCGAACTGGACCGCGGTAAACTCCGGCATCACAAATGTTGATGTCAATTCGCTGTTTGTACACGGCAGTTATGTCTATGCGGGGATTAACTGGGGGGGAATATTCCGTTCAACCGATAACGGCAAGAGCTGGACGAAAGCAGATTCAGGTCTCACCGACAGTACCATTAATTCATTTACCATTGAAGGGAGCAGCATCTTCGCCGGGACCGACAGCGGCGTTTTTATCTCCACGAATAACGGTACGAACTGGAAGGCGGTCAATTCGGGACTTGCGACGAAAAGGATTCAGTGTTGTGTCGCAAGCAGGGGTACTCTCTTTGCGGGCACGCATCTGGACGGAGTTTTCATGTCTACCGACAGCGGCGCCAGTTGGATGCAGATCGATTCCGGGCTCACCAATACCTATATTCAATCGCTTGTGATGTGCGACGGCACTCTCTTTGCCGGTTCCTCAAACGGGATCTTCCGCTCCATGGACAATGGTATGAGCTGGACTACGGTCAATTCCGGACTGACCGATCTAAATGTCTCCTTACTTGCTGCGTGTAACGGATCCGTTTATGCGGGGACATTTTTCAGCGGTGTTTTTCTTTCGACCGATAACGGTACCCGCTGGGCGGCAGTCGATTCCGGCCTTGAAAACAATATCATTGTATCTCTTGCCGCCGGCGGAAACACTATCTTTGCCGGAACGTTCAATGGCCTCCTCCGTTCCACTGGTAACAGTGCAAGCTGGACCAACGTTAATTCAAACTTCCGGGTTGACTGTGTCGGAGTGAACGGCGGCACTGTTTATGCGAGTACTTACGGCAGCATTTTCCGTTCGACCGATGACGGTACCTCCTGGGATAAGGTCGCTTCCATTCCGGCAGAAAGCAGTGTTGTCGCTTTTTGCGTAAAGGACAATGCGGTTTTGGCCGGTACATCCGGAGGTGTTTTCGTATCCACCGATAGGGGGGGCGAATGGATGAAAGCAACGCCGAATCTTCCCAAAGTTAATGCATTCGCCAATACAGGGGCATCTATTATTGCCGGAACTGCGTACGGGATCTTTCTTTCAGGTGATAACGGAACGAGCTGGGTAGGAGTCGATTCCGGACTTGAGAACAGACATGTTTTATCGCTTTCGGTAAATGAAAGCACCATCTTTGCCGGAACAGTGGGCAGCGGTGTCTGGCGCAGGCCGCTTTCGGAGCTGGCCGGAGTAATCGGGAATATACCGCGGAAAACAATCTCCCTGTTATCAAATGTCACCGTGGAGGCTCCGCACCGCACCGCTGCCCAAGCAACCGTCGCATTTATGCTTTCCCATTCGGAGTGGGTAAACATTACCGTCCATGGCCTGTCCGGGAGGAAAATGGCAACTCTTGTCAAAAATCGCCTCAACTCGGGGACGTATCGGTACCGTTGGAATACCCGTACCGTCACCCCGGGTTGTTATATGGTAAGGGTTCGGGCGGGAACAAACACGAGCGTAAAACGCATGACGGTTTTCTGACGGATTTTTCCCCCTCTAAACCATGCTTTTTGTTCACCCTCCTTACGACAGCTATGAACCTGCTGATTCTATCGGCGAATTTCACGTCGCCTTCCCCGTCTTCTATTCCAACGCCCCGGATTTGCATGGCGCCATGTCACATCCGTTCACCAATGTAGAGAGCATTTCCGAATCTGATGCGCATTAACTATTTTAGGTAAACTACCGACACACAAAGGGCTGTTCCGCAGGTGCATTCCTCCTTACTAATATAAGGACGTCTTGTAGATCCCCGATGTAGGTTTAAATGTCTCAACAGTACTTCGGGCCCGGCACTACCTGCCGTTTTGCTGTTATAGTAACTTTTATTCGATTATCGCTTTCACCTTACATAAACAAACATAAAGGAGATAGTAATGAATGGAATCAGCCCCGATACAGTAGGGAAAAAAACCAAGCGTATTACCGATGCCGATAGAGCTGCGCGGAGGTGCCGGTTATGAACACCACGTCACTTCAGAACCCGGTTGAGCTATCCACCGGAGGAGTATTTGCCGCACTGCTGCCGGAACTGCAACGCGCGCTCGCCGATGAGGAATACCGCCGCCCCACGCCCATTCAGGAAAGATCCATTCCGCCGCTACTTGACGGAAGAGATCTTCTCGGTTCGGCCCAGACCGGCACCGGCAAAACCGCGGCGTTTGTACTGCCGATTCTTCAACGCCTGGCCTTGAGCGGGAAAGAAGCTCTTCGTGGAAAGCCGCGGGTCCTTATCCTTGCGCCGACCAGGGAATTGGCTTCGCAAATCGGCAACAGCATCTCAGCCTATGGCCGGCACCTTCACATTACCGCGGCGGTCATCTTCGGTGGAGTCAAGCAGCACTCCCAGGTTGACAGCCTGAAACGGGGCAGACACATCGTCGTAGCGACACCGGGGCGTCTTTTGGACCTGATGAATCAAGGGCACCTAAGCCTTGTGGCAATTGAAACGTTTGTCCTCGACGAGGCCGACCGCATGCTGGACATGGGATTTTTACCGGATATCCGCAAGGTTATCGGCAAACTCCCCGCACAAAGGCAGTCGCTTTTTTTCTCGGCCACCCTTGCACCCGAGGTGGTGAAACTTGCGAAATCCCTGGTTCGCAATCCCGTCGAAATAGCCATTTCACCGGAGATACCGGCGGTCGAGGAGATCGAGCAGACGGTATTTTTTATCGACCAGGAGAAAAAGATCAACCTCCTGATCGATCTGCTGAACGACGCCAGTTTCAACAAGGTTCTGGTCTTCACCAAAATGAAATACGGCGCCGACCGGATCTCCGATAAACTCAACCGCGCAGGAATTACCTCGGAGGCAATTCACGGCGATAAAGCCCAGAACGCCAGAACACGGACGTTGGACAATTTCAAACGGGAGAAGATGCGCGTTCTCGTGGCCACCGACATCGCCGCCCGCGGCATCGATGTGGATCGCATCAGCCATGTGATCAACTACGACCTCCCGAACGAACCCGAAACCTACATCCACCGGATCGGCCGCACGGCCCGGGCCGGCGCCAAGGGTTGTGCGGCTTCCTTCTGCAGCGCCGAAGAGAGAAATTTTCTGCACGAAATCGAAAAACTCATCCGCACACATATCCCCGTATGGCTCGACCATGAGCATAACAGCGACAAAGCCCGTTTCGCGACCGGTGCCGACGCGAAACCGAAACCGCGTCAACAGCGTGACAACCGTTCACGGCAGCGACAAGAGTCGCGGCTGTCAAAGGATATCTTCTATTCGACCGGGAAACGGCAACACGGGAGAAATCCGGTGCATGGAAGAAGACGATACACCGGCCCGGCTGAGGGCAAGGCGCTCCTTCGATAGTCCATCAATGAAGTAGCCCGGGAGGGCAATACCGACTCCGACCCCGGTTTTAATAGGGGTCTCTCCTGCCCCTGGCGATTTTCCCCCGATTTCGTCTATTTTAACTATTGCAGGGATTGAATAGCGTGCATAGAGAGAGGCAGCGTACAGGTATGTCATACCTTCATTTGAAAATCGTTCCAACAGTCATAACGTTGATCTTTCTGGCTTCTTTTGCATGGGCCGGAAAATCGACGGCCATATGTTCCCCTCCCTGCTCTACGTACAATATATGTATAAACGGAAATTGTTATGATGGAAGAGATATTCCCGATTTGAAGGTGAATCCGTACGCGACAAGGATACGGCGGCCGACCGTTCTCGGTTTTGTATTCATTGGTATATCAGCCATAGTGGCCGGAGCCGTTTATAATGAGAAAAAATCTCCCGCCACGATTCCTCTGGCGATAATGCAACCGGCGGCGGCTTCCGCCATATTCTTCACCGTTGCATTCGGAAGAAGGGCCAAGGCCGCCGCCTGGCGGAAAGCCCTGAAAAATGTTTACCCGTAGGAGGACTTCCCGCCGGTATACTTGGAAAGAAGAGTTTATGAAGACCCACATATTGTCGGGAAAGAGAACGGTCGTGAGAACGGGAATGCTTTTATTGCTGTTGATGGGCACTACCGCATTCTCCGATAAAATCGGTTCGCCGTGCCTGGATTCTCTTTTCATTTATCTGAAGCGGGAGCGGCGACCTGAGGACCTCACGGTGAAAGAGCGGAATTACGTGCGTTCCATGGATGAAAAATGTCGCCGGTTTCAAGATGAAGAACGGGAAAAGGAAAAAAAGGACTATGTTCACGGCAAGGTAAAAAAAGGGGTGATTCTCGGCGTTATTTTAACTGCGGTTACGTCAATAGCCATAGCATTAACAGTGATGATGGCGCGTTATATTGAATAAGATGGTTCCTGCTTCAGGCCGCCAAAATAAACCTTGCGTAAAAATTCTCCAGGGATGCGGGTTCAATTCGTTCGCTTGAAGACCCGGAAAATAGAAAAAACGACTCCAATCCGTCCTCCTCCCGGCGGACTGAAGAGTGAGTATATTCTTTAACCACCCCTCCCTTGATCCGGGCATAGTCCTTATCTATATTGATTTCAAGCCTTGATCAACTCCACAACACACGACGGAAACACCGTGGACGCAACAACCGTCATTTCCGCTTCGCCGCAACAGGCGCCGATAGTTCCCCCGCAGGAGAAAAACCATTACATGCGCCGGAACCTTTCTCCCCGACCGGGAACCGAAGGAGGGCGCTGGTGTATAACAGCAACCGTTTTTCTGAGATATAAAGAAACCATATTCACTGATATCAGGGTTTTCAGGGCGGTATTGAGACGGTGCGACAAGGTGGGAATAAGATGAAGATTCATGGTAGCAGGGAGTTGGTACGCCAAGAAAGCTTGGCGTTTCTTATATAGTGACCTGTCAGCATGGACGTTGACGGGAAGTCCATATCCGGTAAGAGCACGGCTGAAAGCCGTCTGAATGGTGTCGAAGCAGGAAGTGAGGCACTACTTCAGGCACGCCGGGATACCCCACCCCTCGACCGGCTCGGGGACTACAAGCTCGGTACAAGTCTTTGGCGGGGCTGGCGGGTGACTGCCATTCCTACGCTCCCTAAAAAATGCTGCCCGTTCTGAAATAATTGATAGGCGGCGACAAATAAAGGAAGGAAGTAAAGCCGAAAATGTCATCAACGAGTAATCAAATCGACAGTAGTCAAAAAGAGGGCAAAGGGAATGCCGACAGTCGGAACCACAAGAATTTTGTGCTGCCAATTGCTATCGTTCTCCTGACATTCGCCGGGCTGTATATATGCAGACTCTATAGCTACCTGCTGTTTCATTCCCTTGCCGAGGGTTTCAGCATCATTATCGCTGCCGGTATTTTCATGCTTGTATGGAATTCGAGGCGCCTCTTGGAAAACGAATATTTACTTTTCCTTGGCATAGCCTATCTATTCGTTGCATGTCTGGATCTGGTTCATACACTCTCATATTCCGGCATGGGAGTTTTGCCTCACGCGACTGCGAATATAGCCACCCAGTTTTGGATTACGACCAGATATCTGGAGAGTATTTCACTACTTATCGCGCCTTGTTTTCTCCACCGCAAACTGAACGCCGGATTGGCCTTTGCAGGTTTCGTTTTTGTTACTACGCTCCTCCTCGTGTCTATTTTCACGGGGCATTTCCCCGTTTGTTTTGTAGATGGCAAGGGTTTGACCGGATTTAAGGTCATCAGCGAATATGTCATATCCTTAATTCTCTTGGCAAGTATCATCATCCTTCACAGTTACCGCCGTATTCTCGACGTACACGTCTACCATCTCGTGGTGGCGTCGGTTCTGATCACAGTGGGGTCCGAGATGGCCTTCACGCTTTATACAGATCCTTATGGCCTTTCAAACATGGTCGGCCACTTGCTCAAAACCATCTCCTTCTATTTTATTTACAAGGCCGTGATTGTAATCGGATTGCAACGCCCGTATGATCTCTTCTATCGGCAACTTAACCAGAGTAGAGAGACATTGCGAAAAAGCGAAGAACGCTTTCGCACCGTGGCCGATTTTACATACGATATGGAATACTGGATTGGCACTGCGGGTACATTGCTTTATCTATCGCCTTCATGTTTCCGCATAACAGGATATTCGCGCGACGAGTTCATGGCTGACGCCGACCTGTTGTCACGTATAGTTCATCCGGATGATTTGAATAAAGTCCAACTACACCTGGCCGAGGAACCATTTAAACGGGAAATGAATAGCCTGGAATACCGCATTACCACCAAGACCGGAGAAATTCGCTGGATCGGACATCAGTGCAATTCTGTGGTTGCGCCCGATGGAACGTTGCGCGGTCGCCGTGCTTCCAACAGGGATATTACCTCCCTCAAGCAGGTTGAGGAAGAGCTCAGAAGTAGCAGAGACGAGTTAGCTATAGCCAATAAGGATCTTAAGTCATTCTCATATTCCATCTCACACGATCTTCGAAATCCACTTAACAATATGCTTGCGGTGGCGAGTTTGCTTGATATGCGTTACTCAGACTCATTGGATGAAGACGGGAAACGCTGTATCGTCGAAGTAAAGAAGGGCGTCGTTAAAATGAACAAATTAATAACGCAATTGCTGCAGCTATCGAATGTCGCGCATCACTCTCTGAATATTACCGACGTACGGCTTGACGCTATTGCCGCCGATTTCCTCGCTGAATTGCGTAACAGTGCTCCTCAACGCGAAGTGAAAACGCTTATCAATGAAAATATAACCGTGCGTGGGGATGAAAGTCTTTTGCGAATCGCTATTGAAAACCTTATCAGAAATGCATGGAAGTATTCGTCGAAGTGCGAAAGTTCATTTATTGAGATAGGCACAAAGAATGTTTCGGAATGTCCCCACTTTTTCGTAAAAGACAATGGAACAGGATTTGATATGAAAGATGCACAAAGAATATTCGAACCCTTCCAAAGAGCGCACCCTGAAAAAGAATACAAGGGTACTGGAATAGGCCTGTCTATCGTGAAGCGTATCATAGAAAAACATGGTGGCCGGATTTGGGCCGAATCCGAAGTTGGGAAAGGTGCTTGTTTCTATTTCACGTTGCCATAGTTGAACTTTGTTTGGATTGGATATTGAGCGAACCTGCCCCGCAAATCGCAGTGGAACATCTATGGTTTTGGAAAAAAAGACCGGATAATGGCCGCCGCAGAAGAGATGAAATCGGTTAGCGGAAAGGGCAGCAATTCTTATTTAACCCTGACGATGGTGCCCGTTACGTTTGTATTTCCGATAATCCCCCGCCTGCGGGGGATGCGGAACAAGAAGCACTGCCAAGGGGGGGGGTGAAGAAAAGAGGCAAAGACCCGGTGCAGGTAATTCTACTGCGTTACATAAGGAGATTTATTATCGATTACCTCAAACAGTCTTCGATACTCCTCGTCATGCGGAACGAAAAGCTCCTTTTTCTCTGATAAAAGTCTTTTCAATGTAATAATCGAATAATACACCACGCCGCTCACCTCTTCCGGATCGGGAGTGACCTCTTCTTCCTCAACAGGTACAGTATAAAGATAAACATCCGTTATCTCATTGTCTTTTATTGAATTATCGGGAGAAATATAATAATGCCGTAAAGTGAATAGGAATCTCAAAGCATTGCTTTCAATGGAAATACCCAATTCCTCCCTCATCTCCCGTACCGCGGTTCCCCTGCTCGAATCTCCCGCGGAAATATGCCCTGCAGCAGAGATGTCCCACAGACAGGGAAAAGTTTCTTTGGTAGATGACCGTTTCTGAAATAACAGTTCTCCCCCGCGATTTCGAATCCAGACATGGACGGTTCGATGCCATAACCCTTTGGTATGGGCTATGCTGCGTAAAACAGTCCGGCCTGTCCACTTTCCATCGGCAGTAAGGATCTCTACTGATTCCATGGCTTTATTCTGAAATTGAGGGCAGGCCTAATTTCTGAAGAAATTTTTTGATTCTCTCGATCCTGCCGACCGTATCAACGGAAATTTTTTCATACAGACGGGCCATTCGATGGGTTCGAACCCGGAGTTCATAGTCCTTTTCGGATTCGGTCTCTTTTCGGAGTGGTTTTTTAATATCTTTCGCATAGTGCATAAGGCCGATATGCCCTGCCGGGGCTTCAATAATGCCTCGCGCGATTCCTTTCGCCAGCTCGGCGCAAACAGCGGTAAGGTTTTCGATATCATGCGCAATTTCAAGCCATTCGGTAGGTTCCAACGTATCGGCCTGCTCTTGAATCATCCCTGATGAGTCAATCCCGCCGCTCATTGGTTGTTGCTCACCTAAAGCGATCACCATTTCCGTGGCGTATCTTTTCCCGCAGGTTGAGCACACCAATCCTTCATTGCCGACACCAAGACAGAGCGTTCCCGCTGGAAGATTGATCTCCCGGCGACAAATCAGGCAGCAATTCGCCTCTCCCGACAGCTCCTTTTCAGTCCGGTGACGTATAACCATCCTGTTTTTAATAAGTTGCCTGATGTCGTCGGAGAAGCTCATAAACAGATAGGGAAAACCAACAGCAGCGAATGAAAAACGCTCTACAACGCTTCCATTATTATTTTATCAGCCAGGGCATCATCGATGGTCGGGTAGGAATCACGATGTTTTTTCATTTTTATGGCCACCTCTTTATCTGACATGGTTGCAGCAATCGCTGTCAGCCATGCATATTCTCCCACCCGGTTCAGCTCCTCACCCGACAGGTCCACCAGATCGAAAGTGACCGCATCAACAGGCTGTTTGAAAGTGCGTCTGCGCTGTTTGGCAAATATGCGATTATGAAGATAACCGTCATGCCGGGGTGAAACCGATTGAGTCCGTTCAGGTACCATAATCCCTTCCTTGGAAAATATGATCTTCTACTTTAATAATATACTAGAATTTGCCGGCGTCATGCATCTTTTCGTTGCACACACCCGCCGCATGGTGATACAATTTCTTTTTAATTATTTTCAGTTCCATAGTTCTCTCACCTCCCGAAGGGGGCACTTTCCATGAAATATACCGTCCGTGTTGTGCTGTTGTCATTGAGCCTGTTCGCCGTCGCGTGGGCGCAAACCACCGCCGAATCGAAGACAAACTATGCTGTTGTAAACCTGAAAAACAGCGCTGGCGTTACCGAAGGAGAAAGCGAACTGATCACCGACCGGCTGCGCAGCGAGCTTTTCAATACGGGAAAAGTCAATGTAATGGAGCGCAACCAGATGCAGGAGATTCTCAAGGAGCAGGGGTTTCAGCAGTCGGGCGTCTGCACCGATGAAGCGTGCCTGGTCGAAATGGGACAGATGCTCGGCGTCAAGATAATCGTGGTCGGCTCGCTCGGGAAACTTGGTTCGATGTTCATGGTCAATATCCGCGCGATCGATGTCCAAACGGCCCAAATCGTAAAAGTCGTTTCGGTTGACATCAAAGGCGACATCGAAGAGGTGGTGGAACATCTTAAAACGATCGCACGTAAGCTGACCGGCATGGATACCGGCGGCTCGCCGGAGCCGAAAGTTGTTGCAGCGCCTGTTGAAAAAGAGATGCGGGAGGAACCCGAAGCCGCCGCTGCTTCCGAAACGACCGCGGTGTCGGAACAAACGGAAGCGATCGAAGAGGAGGATGAAAAGGAAAAGGTGGCGACACTGGATGAAAAAACGGAGAAAAACCGCAACAGGGGGGGGGTGGGCATCTCCTTTACGTTACTTCCAGGTAGAGTCCGGCACACAATTGATGAGGAGGGTGAAACCTTCGATGATATGATCTTTTTACTGCTCGATTCGACTAAGTTTTATGATCGCAGCTATTTCAACGAAATAGTCGATGAAGAGATGGGATATTCCAGGACCGCCACCCCCCTGATGGATTTCCTGGTGCGCTTCTATATAAGGGCCGGGAAATTCCTGACCGTCGAGGTGGG
>JAFGIW010000120.1 GCA_016929415.1 Chitinispirillaceae bacterium
CAACAGCGCGAAGCGCTGGATACCTCACGCTTAAAGAACAGCGTGACACACCACCCTTGGACCGGGGTGCAGGGGCGGAGCGCCCGCATCAATAAACTTGATATTGTTAAAATGGAGAAATGGGTTCAAGTGTAAATGAAAATTAAAGACAACAGTGCCCCGTATGACGTGAATAAAGAAAAACCATCGTATGCCGCGAACATCCCTCCTGGTCGTACATCTATTCCTTTAATCCTCTTCATATGGATATTCACCGGAAGAAATTTGTATGTTTAGAGGGATAATGTCTGAAGCTGTTTGCAGGGCAACGGGATGGATAAGGAAATAAGAGATTAAACCGCCATACGGTCACAGAGAGGAGGAGCGGCTGATGTTTCAATACGTTCTCACCCCTGCAGCGGGGAAAAGGCTTATCGGAAAAGCTGTCGCGCGGCAATTATCGAAAGAGCAGGCTTTAGAGGCCGGCTTTATCGTCATCATTGCTGGAACGACCAACGGTTATATCGCCGAAGAGCTGCTTGCTCTTCTCGGGAAGTCGGGCGGTTTCAGCCGCAGACGATTTTTCCGCGGTATCACGACACCTCCGGCGATCAAAACCACCGGAACGGGGCGGTTGCCCGACGAGTCGCGGTTCCCGGGCGATATCATCTTGGAGAAGGGAGCGTTGCGGGTGGGAAAGACCATCTATGATGTCGCCGATCTGATGAAAGAGGGCGACGTGATCGTCAAGGGCGTGAACTGCATCGACTGCCGCCGGCGCATGGCGGGAATTCTCATCGGTCATCCGGAAGGCGGGACGATCATCCCGACGCTCCGTGCGGTTGTCGGGAAAAGGGTGAAGCTGCTGCTTCCGGCAGGGCTGGAAAAGAGAATTTCCGATGATATTGACACGATGGCGAACATGCTCAACGCATCCGGCTGTTCCGGAACAAGGCTGCTGCCCGTTCCCGGAGAAGTCATCACCGAGATCGAGGCGCTGCGGATGCTCACCGGCGCATCGGCGCGACTGGTTGCCGCAGGAGGCGTGTGCGGCGCCGAAGGTGCAATCTGGCTGGCGATCGATGGGGAAAAGGGGCAGCTGGAAAAGGCGCGGGAACTTCTCGATGTCGCGGCTGCCGAACCATTGTTTTCAATGTAATAAATCAAACCGACCCGTGTGGAAAAAGCCTTAAGACCGGTTCTATACCTTCTCTCTGTTGTTCAGGAAGGAAAGGAGCGCGCGAATGATTTTTCGCCGTTTTATAATTCCACTTCGGTAGATTAAAAAGATTAAAATGCTGTCAGTCTGAACCCATCGCCTCACCCTCGTGCGCACGGCATCTCCCGGAAGGCAGGCAAAAGGCATGGTTGCCGCCGAAGAGTCGCTGATCGCCTGAGTGTAGCCCATAATTATTTTGCATCCTGAAAAAACAATGATTATTTTCTTACAATACGAAAACGTTTTCGTAAAAGAGGAGTCATTATGTCGAAACGTCGTATCGTTCCGGTTGCGGGAATGGTCATCGCAGGTTTGTTTTTTTTCGCCCAGGCGGAGTTTTATCCTCACAGAATCTATAAAGAGAGAAGAAAAACAAGTCTGGATTTCGGCTGGAAATTTTATCGGGGAGAACCATCCGGGACCCCGTCTGACCAGAATTATAATGATGGGGCATGGAATACCGTCAATATACCGCATTCCGCATCATATGATCCGCCTACTCCCGAAGGAGAAAGGGCTGCGCTTCAGGGAATTTGTTGGTATCGAAAAAGGTTCACCGTTCCACAGTCGAAACATTCAGGCAAATTATTCATCGAGTTCGAAGGTGCGATGCAGACTGCCGATGTATGGCTGAATGGTCGGAAACTGGGAACTCATGACAATTGCGGCTACACCTGCTTCAATTTTGATATCACCGACAAGGTTTCCACGACGGAACCGAATGTTCTCGCAGTACGATTGGATAACCAATTCAGTGCATCGATTCCCCCCGGTTGCGGAGGCGCATCGCTGGGAATCTATCCCGATTATTATCTGTTCAGCGGCATCTACCGCGATGTATGGCTTATCGCCACCGAAAAATGTTACATCCCATTGTATGGCCAGAGAATCTCGGTACCTGCAACAACAGCAACCGCCGGACAGGCGCAGGTGCGAATTGCCACAACGGTACGCAATGACGACGTTGCGGCGAAAAATGTAACGCTCGATTATATTATTACGGATTCGAGCGATGCATCGGTTTTCAGTCACACGATGGAGGCAAGTATCGAAGCGGGTCAGTCATATCTTTTTGATACCGCGTTGGGTTCGATTCCACAACCGAATCTGTGGTCGCCGGACAATCCCTATCTTTACAAAGTTTATACACGCGTACTGGTGGACGGACAACCGGTTGACGATTATGTTGAACGTTTCGGCGTACGCTGGTATGAGTGGACTCCCGAAGGTGGATTTTCATTAAACGGCGATCATACCGTCATCAAAGGCGCCTGCCTGCATCAGTCGGTCGCATGGGTGGAAAATGCGCTTCCCAACACGAGGTTTTTCAGGGAAGTTGCATTAGTCAAGGAGATGGGCGCGAATCTGATCAGGGGCGCACATTTCCCGCGGGATCCCTCCTTCTACAATGCCTGCGATGAACTGGGAATGATGTCAATGGTGGAAGTGCCGACGTGGGGGACCACGTCGCAGGCGTATCCCGATTCATTCTGGATACGGCAAAACAACGTCGTCCGGGAAATGATTGAAGTCGGGTATAATCATCCATCAATCATCATATGGGGACTCTTCAACGAACCGCTCAACGATTTTTCCGAACCGCAACAGATTCCATTGCTTAATGCGACTGCGCATGCGCTGGATTCGACCCGCCTGACCTATATGGCCAACAATGCCAAAAATTCCATCCGGGTGTTTCAGGTTGATGTTGTCGGCCTCAATTACGGCGTTGATCTGGAAGGTGAACTCGCGGGCCGGAAAGCAAGAACGTTCAACAGTGAGTATCACGAAGGCTGGCTGTACTGGTGTTTCCGGGGAGATGTAAATGACAATGCGGAATCCGGAAATTATGCGGATGAACGCTGGAAACGATGGCTTGCGATTTTGAACTACAGCGGAACCAACAAATCGGCCGGAGGATGCATGTGGTCCTTTAACGATTACTGGTCTCCGTTCATGGACCATCCAATGGGGGTTGTCGATCATTACCGGATTCCCAAAGCGGTGTTTTATTATTTCAGAAAACAATGGGTCGGCACACCGGAGGATTATCCGGTGAAAGGGCTGATAACGACACAATTGGTACTTACTTCCGATATGGAGACCCTGTTCGCCGACAGCACCGATATAGCAATCATTACCGCTGCGTTCAGAGACGAAAACGGCACCTGCGTGCACACCGGCTATCCAGACGGAATCCCTGTTACTTTTTCCGTCAGCGGACCGGTGGATTGTTTCGGATCTTTAACGGTGAATGCAATCGCCGGGAAGTGTGCGCTGGTTGTAAAGTCCAGGAACACGGCAGGAACGATTTCACTATCGGCAACAGGTAACGGCATAACCTCAAATACCGTTACCATGGATGCAGTGGATGCCGATACCTCCCCGCTTCCATTCATTTCTGCGGTTACCTGCCGACCAAGTCAAACAACCGACAGAAAAATCATTATTCGACAGCGAGCAACCGTTTTGCAGGTAACTATTCCGGTCGGCGTGGAACCCGAAGATGTGGTCGTTTCACTGTTCAACATCAAGGGGCAGAAACTGACCTGTCCCGTCAGTTATAAGGACAGAACCTGCTCGATGAATCTGCAGAGATTCCCTGACGGGTATTATATCGCGTCGATACGGAACACGGCAGACAATTCATCAATGACGGACAAGGTTATTGTCACAAAACGATAGATTGACCGGGATTACCACTAAAAAATATTCGGAAAGGACACCCGATGATACGAAGAAAGGATGTAGCCGTTTTTCTAGCGACTTTTCTTCTGATACCTTGCTCCATTTTCTCTCTTCCCGATACGGCTGCTGACCGCAAGGTTTACTTTTCCGGTTCAGCATCACTGACGGAAGGACAGTTCGTCGCCGGCCATCACAAGCAGAAAGCCTTTGAATATCGGCCATGGATTCAGCTTGCGATCGCGCAGATACGGCTGGACGCATTTGTCGGCAGACGCCTGCATGTAACAGTGGCTCCTGAAGTGAAACTCTGGTATAACAACTACCCCATAACCGACATTCCAGACCGGTCAAGCCACCCTTTCAGACAGTATTCTACGGTTGCGATCGCCGATGGTCAGGGAATTCTCGCCATCGGCAATCCCGATCAGCCTTTCATGCACTTTTCCGCCGGTGTGATTCATTACAAGTACAATCATGATGCGAGAAACCTTGGAGAATATCTGTTCAGGACCGGTGTTCATCCCCCCTATATCTTCACCGAGTTCGACTATGCGTTCGCAAGAGTTTATGGGTTACGGCTCGGCAGCGAGCTTTTTGACAAAAGGCTCAGCCTCGACTGGTTTCTCAGCTTTGAACCGGAAATTCATCCGGTACTTGACGGATCGATCTCTTTGCTGGCGGGATATGAAATTCCTTCACTGATTGATGTGGGTGCAGGAGTACAGTTCAATCGTTGTCTGCCTGTTTCCGACGAAAAGGTCACTACTCCCTCCAACAGTGCACGGAATGCCTATTTTACGAGTTCCGGCGAGATGAAATATTACAGTTTCGGCGGTACGAAACTCATGGCGCGAGTTTCCTTTGATCCCAAAGGAGTGCTTCCCGAAAGAATCAGGAGAATCTTTGGCGCTGAGGATGGAAAGATCTATGCCGAAATGAGCGTACTTGGTGTAAAAAATTATCCTAAATATATGCGGGTCGTCAGCGGAACCGATACGAGTTATGCGCTCGATACTGTGGCAAATTATTATAATGATATCATGGAGCGAATTCCACTCATGATCGGTTTCAATATCCCCTGCTTCAAAGTCCTGGATGTCTTTTCAATGGAATGGGAGTGGTACGGCTGGCCCAATACCAATTCATATTACGATCAGGGTTTCGGTTATGAAAATCCGATTCCCAAGCCGGCGCAATCATACCCTGCAAGCGCCTATAAAAAAGACAACTGGAAGTTCTCCATCTATGCGAAACGACAACTGTTCGGCGGATTTTCCATAATCGGCCAGTTGGCGCGTGACCATACCCATGCGTATATTTATGCCGAGGCGCAACGTGACGAAGAGGAGGTTTTCACGCTTACCGACAGGATTGAAAAGCCACGTCACCTTGCTGAACCGTTAAAATGGGGAGAGTTCGGCTGGTGGTTGAAACTCCGGTATAATTTCTAAATGGTAAAAAGACGAACATTGGAAAGAACGCCTCTCCCCATGTTGAACGCCAGGACCGCCCATACGACCATCAAGGACATCGCGAAGCAATTGGGCGTCGCTCCTTCAACCGTCACCAAGGCATTGAAGGATTATCCCGATGTCAGCGAGGGGATGAAGGAAAAGGCGCGCGGCCTCGCGAAAAAGATGGGCTATCTCCCGAATTCGGTTGCGCAGAGCCTGCAGAGCGGAGAAACGACGACCATCGGCGTCATTGTCCCGGAGATCAAGCACCACTTCTTCTCCGCGGCGCTCGACGGCATCGAAGAGGTTGCGTTCAAGGAGGGGTACAGCATTTTTGTATGCAAGTCGAATGAAGATTACGAGAGGGAAGTGATCAATACACGCAACCTGCTGTCGCACTTCGTTGCGGGGATAATCGTTTCGATATCACAGCATACAAAGGATGTCGGGCATTTTATTGATGTGCAGGCCAGAAAGATTCCTCTCGTTTTTTTCGACCGCGTCAGTGATGAAATCGCGGCGAACAAGGTGGTTGTTGATGACAGGGCGGGTGCATCGTCGGCCGTTGCGCACCTCATCGAATCGGGGTATAAAAGGATCGCCCATCTCGCCGGACCGGATTATCTTAATATAAGCAAAGAAAGGCTGAAAGGGTATGCGGCGGCACTGAAAAAAGCGGGCATTCCTTTCAACGCGGATTATCTGATTTACGGCGGTTTCGACGAGGAAGACGGCGTACACGGCTTTAAACGGCTGATGAAACTGCGCCCCCGGCCCGATGCGCTCTTTTGTGTCAACGATCCCGTCGCCTTGGGCGTGCTGCTGGAATGTAAAAAAAGGAAGGTCCGTGTTCCGGAGGAACTTGCCGTCGTCGGTTTCAGCGACAACCCCGTCGTGTCGCAGATCGATCCCCCTCTTACGACCGTGGCGCAGCCGGCGTACGAAATGGGGGCAGTCGCGGCGAAAATGCTTTTGCAACAAATTCGGCATGGAAACGGGGATTTCGTTCCTGAAGTCATCAAACTGAAAACGAAATTGATGATCAGGAAAACGACCTGAGGCTTTTCAATGCGGGAGAGATGTAAGGTAAATACAAACCCGAAAATTTCGACCAAGGAGGTGCGTGGTGGAATTCATCAGAGGTTACGACCTGGCGGTTATCATTCTATTCCTTGCCGCCATTCCGGTTTTCGGTCTTTTTTTTAAAAAATATGTCAAATCCGAAGAGGATTATTTTCTTGCCGGCAGGATGCTTCCCTTCTGGGTAATCGGCGGATCGATCATCGGGACGAATATCGGCGCCTATGATTATGTCGGCGCCGCAGGAGGGGCGTATCGTTTCGGACTGGCCCAGGCGAATTACGAATGGCTGGGCGCCATACCGGCGATGATTCTCTCCGCCATGCTGTTCATTCCGTTCTACTGGAGAAGCGGCGCCTATACGGTGCCTGAATATCTCGGTAAACGTTACAGCACGGCGGTCAGGACCATCGAGGCCATTCTCTGGTTCCTTTTTCTTGCCGCCGTTCTCGGCGTATTTTTCTGGGCAAGCGGCATTATGCTCAAAGGGTATCTGGGCTGGGACCGGACACTGAGCATCTGGATAGTCGCTTTTATCGTCGCACTCTATACCGTCACCGGAGGTCTCGCGGCGGTTGCGATTACCGATGTGGTCCAGATACTGGTGATGCTTGTCGGCGGACTTGCGGTCATGGTGATCGGATTCAGTCAAACCGGGGGATGGACCGGTCTGGTCGCCATGTTACAGCCGTCGCATCCCAACCATTTCCAGCTCTTTCTTCCTCTTGACAACCCCGACTTCCCCTGGCTGGGGATCGTGCTCGGACTCGGGCTGGTCCTTTCTCCCGCCTGGTGGTGCTGCCATCAGGCCATCATCCAGAGGACGCTCGGGGCGAAGAGCGAGTGGGATGCGAAAGCATCAATGATGGGCGCCGCATTCCTCAAAATGTTCGTTCCGCTCCTGGTCGTCCTTCCCGGCCTCTTCGCGCTGGCGCTTTGTAAAGACCCTTCAGCAATCGCGAACCCCGACCAGGCTTTTCCGTGGGTCATGCGCAATCTGCTGCCGGCGGGTCTGAGCGGACTCGTGTTTGCCGGATTTATCGCCGCGCTGCTCTCCTCCATGGATGCGACGATCAATTCGACGGCGGCATTGTTCACAAGGGATATCTATCAGAAATTCATGGTAAAGAGCGCCCCGGATAAACATTATCTGCTTGTCGGCAGGCTGGTCACCGTCGGTCTTGTGCTTTTCGGGGTCTGGTTCGCACCGATCACCGACCGTTTTCCGGGCATCTACCGCGCGATGCAGGAACTCCTGACGGTGTTTCAGGGACCGACCTTCGCCATGGTGCTGCTCGGCGTGGCGTGGAAGCGGGCGAACCGGTGGGGAGCCCTCGTCGGGCTCGTCGGCGGGGTGATCGTCTCACTTTCTCTTGCAAAGATCTGGGAGCCGATGATGAACATGCCCAGAACGGGAATGAATTTTCTGTACGTTGCCTGGTGGTCGTTTGTCGCGGCGCTGCTGCTTAATGTCATCGTAAGTTTGTTGACAAAACCCGAACCGATCGAAAAACTGCGGGGTCTTGTTTACGGCCTGGTTCGGGATGACGCTTCAACGCAGGAAGTTCTTAAACAGCGAGCGGAAGGAGGGGTATAATGAATCTATCGGGAATTCCGTTGTATTGGGGAGTCATCGTGACGGTAATTTTCTATGCCGCAATGGGTTTGTGGGTCTGTCTGAACCCCGGGGAATACATTTTCAAAGGGGCGCCCGACAGGGCCCGCTGGCGGGATTTGAGGATCTGGGCCGTCATCCTTGCCGTCACACAGATTATCATTTACACCGTATGGGGGAAATGAATAATGGAAAACGACAAAAAGACTTTCGATCCCTTGAATGCTGTAGGCATCTTCTGGATGTTTTTCGGCATATTGGTTTTGATCGGCATTTTTTTCAGCACGTCGAATCTCGGGAGACTGATGAACGGTATTTGCGGTATGATTCTGGCGCTTACGGGACTTTTCGCTTTTATGCGGGGATTTCGCAACAGGAAGCGGAAACCGGCGGACTGAATCGGGGAGCAGCGGGTGAAATTCATACAGTCGTTGATTTCCGGAGAAAGGGCGAAAGAATTATTCTCCGGGCGGAGATCGTTTTTCAACAGGAAAAAAGGAGAAATAGTCAAAGTGGAGTTGATCCATTTTCCTTTCTACCTTTTTGAAGCAACCGTGAAAACGGAAAAAACGGAGAAAAAGAGCAGCGTCGCCGTTGACGGGGTAAGCGGTTCCTTCTGTTTTTTACGGCTGACGGATGTCACTTTTTGCGAAGAGGGTGACCTGTCGATCCGTTTCGAGATCAGGGAGGATGAAGCACGAAGCATCGCCGGAACCGAATACAAAGGCGAGATCATGCGTTACGGTCTGCTCGGCAAGCGTTCTGCGGAATTGAAGACGATCGGCAACGGGGAGAGGATCGGTTATCCCTTCTGGGTCTGCTATTTCAGGAAGACCGACAAATACCATTTTCAGGTGCTTGACGGTATCAGCGGCAGGATGGAGGGAATGCGAATGCATCCGGTTTTTCTTCAGGCATTCCATCAGCGGGCGGAGGAGGGTTGATGCAGGAATTACGGTGGAACCCGGTGTTGAAGTGGTGGGTCATGGTGTCGGACAGCAGGGAACAACGACCGCTTACACCGGAAAAAAACTGTCCGTTCTGTCCGGGATCGGGCAAGGTCCCCGACAGCTACGATGTCCTGCCCTACGCCAACGATTTTCCGATTTTAAGCCCGCACCCCCCTGAGGTGGTTCCGTCCGGTTCCATACTTTACAGGAACGAGAAATCGTACGGCAAGTGTGAAGTCATCCTGTACTCCCCGGAACATACCCTTTCTCTCGGAGAACTTCCGGAAGACAATATCGGCAAACTGATCGACCTCTGGGTTGAAAAATACAGGGAACTCGGCGACATGGATTTTATCCGCTATGTATTCATCTTCGAAAACAGGGGAAAGGAGATCGGGGTAACCATCATCCACCCCCACGGCCAGATTTACGGATTTCCTTTCATTCCCAAAAAGATCGAACTTGAGCTCTCCTCATGCAGGGAATATTTCGAACGGGAGAAGAAGAATCTCTACCTGGAAATTTTGCATGAGGAATTGAAAGACGGCCGTAGAATCGTGGATGAAAACGGCCCCTTCGTAACCTTCGTTCCCTATTTTGCCGAATACCCGTATCAGGCGTATATCATTCCGCGGGAACAGCGATTATCAATCGATGAATTCAGCGACGATGAAAAACACCATCTGGGCCGGTCACTTACACGGATCGTCACGATCTACGATCATATTTTCAACAGGGAATTTCCCTACATGATGTGCCTCGACCAGAAACCGACCGACGGCAAGGACTACCCGTATTACCAGTTTCATATCGAATTCTATCCGCCGCTCAGAAATGAAAAGACCCAGAAATTCAACGCCAGCTCCGAGACGGCCTCGTGGACACACGGCAACCCTTCCTCGCCGGAACAGAAAGCCGCCGAGTTGAGAAATATAAAGGAAAAACTCTATGGCGACCGCTGATTCACTCCAGGCAAGAATCGATGCCCTCAAACAGGAGCATCGCAGACTTTTCGGCGATGCGGGAACGATCCAGGTGTTCAATGCACCGGGCAGGATCAATATCATCGGCGAGCATACCGACTACAACGGCGGGTACGTTCTTCCGGCGGCCATCGACATCAGCATCCTCGCCGCCGCTACTCTGAGAAACGACCGGCAGCTCCATCTCAAATCGCAGAATTTTCCGGATAAAGTGGCCGCACTCCTCGACGGGCTTACTTTCAGCGAACAGCGGAGCTGGGCGAATTTCCCGTTGAGCGCAGCATGGGCGCTTGAAAAGCACGGTATCAGGTTGCCGGGAGCGGACATTGTTTTCCAGGGCGACATCCCCCTCGGAAGCGGGCTCTCTTCCTCCGCGGCGATCGAAGTTCTCATGATGAAGACCATGCTCGCCCTGGCGGGGCGCACCATCGATAAGACGCTGATACCGGTTTACTGCAGAGAGGGGGAAAACGGCTTCATCGGGGTGAAGAGCGGCATCATGGACCAGTTCATCATCACCTTCGGCAGGGAGAACAATGCCCTCTTTCTCAACTGCGAAACGCTTGAACACCGGCTGATTCCGTTCTGCAACGCGGATACCGCGGCAGTCATCGTCGGCAATACGAAAGTCAAACGGGAACTTGCGAAATCGGCATACAATCAGCGGGTCGAGGAGTGCGCGGAGGGACTGCGAATACTGCGGAGCCGGATCGGGAGAAACGATATTCCCTCATTGAGCGGCATCGACAGGGAAGAATTCGATCGCTGCCGAAGCTCCCTCCCCGACCTGATCGCCCGGAGGTGCGAACATGTCATTTACGAAAACGAGCGCGTCATTAAAGCGGTGGATGCCCTGGAAAAAGGCGACCTTAAAACGCTGGGGAAACTGCTTGTCGCGTCGCATACGTCGCTCAAGGAACTGTACGAAGTGAGCTGCCGGGAACTCGATTGCATGGTCGAGGCGTTTTTGCAGTCAGGCGACGTTTACGGCGCACGCATGACCGGAGCGGGTTTCGGGGGGAGCGCGATCGCGCTGGCGAAAGCCGATGGGGCGGCGGACGTGATTAAAAACGCGCAAAAGGTGTATGAGGAAAGAACCGGAATCAACGGGGAATTTTATATCTGCAGGATAGCCGACGGGGCGAGGGAATTGTCGGTATAGCCGGAATAAACATTCTCTCCTCCTTATGCTACTTGCCGACGCCGTCCGCTTTGGAAAGCGCCGTGACCCGCCTGATAAATTCCGTTTTCGCTTCAGTATAACCATCGCGGTCGTGGCAGTAAGGTTCTGCAAGCTTTTTCTTCAGTTCCACATACTCCGAAGCGATCCGGGGATGCTTCCTTAAATAATCGCAGAAGTACGGTTCGTCCCAGTCACCTCCATACCGGACGTGGAGATGAAACGCCTGCCCCCTGAACCCTTCCTGCGTATACCCCTTGACAAACATCATGTACGGCGGGGGATTTTCAGGTTTGGGAATGAAGTGATAGCCGATACCGGTAATAGATGCGGTCAATTTCTGAAGATCCGTTGTCCGGGCAATCTCAAGCAGGATGTCGATGGTCGGTTTGCTGATAAGGCCGGGAACCGAGGTGCTGCCGATGTGGGTGATTTTCGAAATGGTGCCGGGATCGAGTGTCGCTTCGATGCGGGCTTTTTCACGCATATACCTTCGCGGCCACCGGGGATCGTAGTTAGAGAGGAATATGGGGAAGAGGCGGCCGAGTTCCGCCGGGGAAAGCTGGTCGAGGGGTTTTGGGGGCATATGATTCCGAGGTTAGAACGAACGTATGGGAGATCACACTATCTGTTTGTCGCCGAAAATCGTTCTCCTGATTAACCGTACCGAAGCGGGTCACCGCGACCCGCTTTCCCTTTCCGTCAACCTGCAGCCGGGCGCTTCTACTCCTTGTCCCGCGTCGCCTCCGGGTATTCGCCTTCCAGTGTCGGTTTGGTCCAGGGAATATACTTGGAGTCGGTCATGGGATAATTCGCATCGTTCCTTAATGCAACCGACTTGGAAGTATTGGCCGTGGCGTCTCCCTGCAGAAACTTTTTTACAAAGGCATTATAAACGGACTGTTCGTTCAGTTTCGTTGATTTTGAACAATGAGACGGGGCCTGCCCTATCAACATTCCGCAATTATCCGGATAGCCGAGCGCGTCGTACACCATATGCATCGCAAGACCGGTACCCCACTCACCCTGGGCGCATATCCATTTGGTACTGTAGCCGAGGCCCAGAAACCCCCTCGGCGCGATGAGGGCCCCCACCTGATGCATATCGATAGGCAGGGTGTATTCTTTCTTGCGGAACATGTTGATCGAATCGCCCAGCCAGGTCGCTTCATCATATGTTTCATAAAGGTACTGACAGCCATCCTGACAACCCGAAGCCGGATATGCCGGTTTGCCCGGCGGCGCGTACTGCTCCGCGATTCTCCATGCGGCAACGCCTCCGGCGCCGCTTTCCACCGGAAGGGTAAGCGCAATTCGCCGATCCCATACGCCGATAGCGAACGCCGCTTTACCCGCATAGGAACACCCGGTGACTCCCAACCGTGTAGGGTCGATCTTCGCCTGCGCTTTGATATCGGGCTGCTCGAGGGCGTCGATCATCCGGCTGACACCCCATGCCCAGGCAACGAGGGCGCCGGTTGATTTATAATCCGGATATAAATTGTAAAACATTCCAGCCGGCGGGTCTCGTCCGTTAACATCGGATTTCGCCACCGACTGTTCGTTGAAAGTTATGGTTGCCACTCCGGATGGGACTCCATAGGTAGCTCCGAATGCGATGGTAATAATCGCAGGATATGGTCCCTCGCCGGAATTACCGGAAATCTTCACCGAGAAAGAGCCGGTCTTGCTGCCGACCGTGCATTTCATGGTAAGCGTGCCGCCCGAATACGTCGCCTCCATCTTGTCCGGTTTTCCCGGTTTCCACCCGTAAATACACTTCTGTGCCAGCGCCTTGATCTCTTCCCGCCTGCAATCCCACTGCGACTTTTTCGTCATGCGGGTCCCGTCCATCATCTTGAAAGGATCGGGAAGCTCTTTGATTTCCTTAAAATCCGAGAATGACGGCATGGGAGGTATCTGGCATACCGGTTCCTGCACTGCGGAGTCCATTGAAATGGTAACGCCTGTAATGGAGTAGGCCTCAATCGGAGTTTTTTTATCCACATATCCGGCCTTTTTAGCGATCAGCGTATCTACCGCCGCAGCGGTGGTCGCCTGCCGGGAGATGGTAAAACTTCCATCAGCCGCAGCATTCGAAACATCATTCTTCAAATAAACCTCATTGCCCACCCGGAGAATCGGGCAGTTGAAGGTCGTGTTGTCGATGGTGACGCGCAGGATGTTGAGTCCCGGAACCAGGGCGGGGAGCGTCACGCTCCGTGTTCCCGGCTGAAGGTCAACGAACTGTATGGACGCGGTTCTTCTGCCGTTTCCGGAGTACAGATCAACACTGCCGCTGATCTTTCCTGAAGCTGAAGAAAAAAGGATGGTTTTACCCTTGAGCGTGAATTCCAGCGGCGTTATCTCCGGAGAATTCATACGGATGGTCCGAAAAGGGCCCATGACGAATTTTCCTTCCGCATCCGTGGTTGCGGAAATACCGCTGACCTTCGCTAATGTTACGGTTACGTCCTTGAGCGGCCCCCCGCCGGTCTTGGTGACGGTTCCGGAGATATTCACGCTTGGGGACGCAGTGACTATCCACGCACTGCTGACAACAGCAATTACGGTGCAGAAAATCCTTCTCATAACTCCCCCTTGGATTTAAAATGG
This sequence comes from Chitinispirillaceae bacterium, assembly GCA_016929415.1. Classification (GTDB taxonomy): domain Bacteria; phylum Fibrobacterota; class Chitinivibrionia; order Chitinivibrionales; family Chitinispirillaceae; genus JAFGNB01. The sequence continues at coordinate 13,765 of JAFGIW010000120.1, forward strand.
TTTTAAAATAGTGCTTCTATTTTTTTGCGGGGTTCAACGTTGAACCGGAATTATCGTTTATGCTAATAATATAGTAATAATCAATAGTATACGGTTAATTAAACATAGACGAATCCTTTTTTTTCCACCCGATTCGATTGGATATGGTCGTTTAATTGCGATGGGTATGAAAATGCATGGAAATTGTTGTATCAGATAAAGGCATCGTGCCGCCCGCCTCCGCCGAAGCCGGCTACGGCGCAGGCAGGCGTGGCCCCCGGGCGCCGGCAGAGACGAACAACCAGTTTCCGTTTGGGGGTACGCCCGGGAAGGGTTGTTTTTTATTTTTTTTCCTGACTATTGTTTAAAATACGCTGCGGCGGAACCGCCTGCCCGCCTCACCCCACCCCATCACCTCTTCTCTTCCCCCTGCAGCATAATGTAATTTTACAAGCTTTATAAAGTGCAGGCAGCTTCCCCGCAGGGATCTCTTCCTCGCCGTATTCATTTTACCGGAAGTGTTTTTCAACGATGAATCAACACCGGATACGCAACATCGCCATCATTGCCCATGTTGATCACGGCAAAACGACGCTGGTCGATCAGCTTTTCAGGCAGAGCGGGATGTTCCGTGAGAATCAGCAGGTGGTCGAACGGCTCATGGACTCGATGGACCTCGAACGTGAGCGGGGGATTACCATCACGTCGAAGAACGGGTCATTCAGGTATCGCGGTCACCGGATCAATATCATTGATACGCCGGGACATGCCGATTTCGGCGGACAGGTTGAGCGTGTGCTGAAGATGGCGGACGGGGCGCTGCTCCTTGTCGATGCGCAGGAGGGGCCGATGCCGCAGACCTATTTCGTGCTGAAAAAAGCGCTTGCCCTGTCGCTCAAGGTGATTGTTGTCATCAATAAAATCGACAAACCGGCTGCGCGGCCGGTCTGGGCGGTCGATCAGGTGTTCGATCTTTTCGTCAAACTCGGCGCGCCAGACCATATTCTCGATTTCCCCGTCGTGTATGCGTCATCGAGGGAGGGGTATGCGCGCGATGATCCAGCGGAAGACGACATGACCATGGAGCCGCTGCTCGAAAAGATCATTTCGCACATTCCCGCGCCCTGCGGCGATGCGGAAGCGCCGCTGCAGATGCTGGTAAGTTCCATCGACTATTCGCCCTACATGGGGCGGCTCGGCATCGGGAAGATCACCGCCGGTACACTCAATGTCAACAAGGACATCGTCGTTTCGCTGCGAGACGGGTCGCTGATCCCGGCGCGCATAAGTCAACTATATCGGTTCGAGGGCGTGCGCAAGATACCCATCGAAATCGCGTCGGCGGGAGAGGTGGTCGCCGTCGCGGGAATGGAGGAGGTGACCGTCGGGGTGACCTACACCGATGCGGAACATCCCTCACCATTGCCGCCGATGCTGATCGATCCGCCGACCATTTCGATGAATTTTATCCCGAACGACTCGCCTTTTGCGGGGAAGGAGGGCCGGTTCGTAACGTCGCGCCATCTGCAGGAGCGGCTCCGACGTGAGGTGCTCTCCGATGTCGCACTGGTCGTCGAAGACCTTGACGACACGATCGGCCAGAAGGTTTCGGGCAGGGGGGAATTGCATATTTCGATCCTCATCGAGAAGATGCGGCGCGAAGGGTACGAGTTTCAGGTGACCCGGCCGCAGGTCATCCTGCGCAATGAGAACGGAGCAACCCTCGAACCGTACGAAGAGTTGACGATCGATGTTAACGAAAAGTACATGGGAGTGGTCATCGAAAAAATGGGTTCCCGGAAAGGGACGATTGCGGAAATAGCCCAGGACAGCGGTATGGCGCGCATTATCTTTAAAGTGCCCACCCGCGGACTGCTCGGGTATCGTTCCGAGTTTCTGACCGATACGCGCGGCACCGGAACGATGAACTACGTTTTTCTCGAATACGGGTCATATGCCGGGGACTTCCGTACCCGTGTCAACGGGGTCATGGTGGTGAAAGACCCGTGCACGTCGGTAGCGTATGCGCTCTTCAGCCTGCAGGACCGCGGCATCATGTTCATCGGTCCGGGGGTCAACGTTTACCGCGGGCAGATCGTCGGCGAGAACTGCCGCCCCAACGACATGGTGGTCAATCCGGGCAAGGAGAAGAAGCTCAGCAACATGCGCGCCGCCGGTTCCGATGAAAACATCCTGCTCACACCGCCCCGCGAAATGTCACTCGAGGAATGCATCTCCTATATCAATGATGACGAACTGGTCGAGGTGACCCCCGCGTCGATCCGGCTGCGCAAGAGGGGGAGGGCGAGGCTCTGGGGATAGGGGGGAGACAGGGGAAAGCTGTTAAGCCTTTAGTCGAGCAGAACCGCTGAACCGCTTCTGTAGTTTACAACCTTATTGCCTATTCCCCGCTAAACTTCTTCATCTCCGCCATGCACTCCCGGGCCTGCGAGAAAATAAGCGTATGGCCTGCATTAGTGAAGATCTTCACCTTTGCCTGGGGAATGTGTTTGCGAATTGCATCCATCTCTTTTTGCGGGACCAGACGGTCGTCGCCGCCGTGCAGCGCGAGCACCGGACAGGTAAGCTTCTGCGCATCGCCGACACCGTCATACCAGTAAAGCATTTTCAGGATTTGCCGGTACCAGCCGATCCGTTTGATGACGACCGCGCCGAGGGGGGAATCCTTCACATCCTTTCCTTTATCGATACGGTCGGACAATCTGCTCCCGAGCGACAGCAGGTAAAAGAGCTTGTAGTCGGGGTAGGGGAGGAGCTTGTCGGCCATGCCCCGGATCTGCCGGACATTTTCTTTTGTCGCACCGTGGATGTACGTCGACGCAAAAACGATGCTGCTCACCGTCACCCGGCCGGTATGCGCGGCATAAAACGTCGCAATAATACCGCCGAGTGAATTCCCCAGCAGGTCGATGGTGTCGAAGTGCATGACAGTGCAGAAGTCGTCGAGGATCGTTTCAAAATCGCGCATACTGTTGGTAAAAAGATCGGTCTGTTCAGGAAAGTTATAGGCAATCAGTGTGCGGGTATCGGCAAGCGGGGCAAGGTTGAAGAAGATTGATCCGTCGGTATTGAATCCGTGGAGCAGGAGCAGCACGCGAGTCGATGCCGTATCCGCGCAGGGATACCGGTAAAAAGTATGCGTCAAGCCGGTATGGGAGGAGAACTCAGCCCCGAGCTGCCACCCTTTGAGCTTTTTCTGCGCGATGCGCTCCGACTGATCCGGCAGGGAATCGAGTTTTTTCTGCCATTTCTCCTGTGGGACGTAGATCGCGGCAATTGAGATCGCGAGAGAGAGAAGTTGCTTGAGCATGAGGTCGAACATGGAAACTCCGGGCTGTGGTTAATTTTCAAAATAATTACGTGTAAGCGTGAAAAGTAGTATCGTCGCACTCCCCTATGGATGCATGATCATACGGTTTGCATGCGTGTAACCCTCCCCCCCCCGTTACTTGCTCCTCCAGTTTTTCGCCAGTGCTATCATCATGCCGGGATCGTCCTTTCCGATGAACCGCTGATAGATATTATCCGCCGCGTCGGTATCATGCAGGTGCGATGATGCTAACATAAGCGATGTCAACAGCATGCGGTGGACGTAATCGTCGTCGATCGGGCCGGTTTGGGGGAGCAGTTCAATCGAAAGATTCAAAATCGCGGGTACGTCGTAACGGCACAATGCCTGAAAGAAGCGCATCCAGAGTTCGTCGTCAATTGATAATTTCATTGCTGCGGTTTTCCGGGAGACGATATTCCAGATATCGCGCATTTCCGCCGCGGAAAGGTAGGGGAGCGTCTTTTCGAGGATTTCGATGATGACGCTGAAGTACATGTCGAAATTGACTTTATGCGGGGCGAGCGATGCATAATCGAGCAGAAGGGAAGCCGACGAGACATCAGACGGCAAGGTGTCGGCCGCCGACCGGTCGCTCACCAGCTCATGGTATAATTCCTTTGCCTCGATAAACGGTTTGAAATTCGAAAGCTCGGGATATTTTTCCCGGAAGGTAAACGGGAGAAAACCGGTATCCGATTCGATGATTTTCCGCAGCGGTATGATATAGGTGCGCAGCGTATCGAACTGCTTTATATTGTCGTCGATATAGCGGTACTTCACGGCATTGAGATCGACATAGGGTTCGTAATCGGAATTGGGCGGCGCGCAGGAGAGGGTGCCGAGCACATCGATCGTTTTCTCCGATGAAAAACGCAGCGCCGCAAGGTCGTTGAGCGACATAAACCCCATTTCTTCCAGACGCTTCGCGAGGGGTTGTATCGAAAAAACGTCCCGTTTGAGACGCATATCGGTCGCGGCGCTTTTCGCCGCGACGGTGATGCAGTCGGATCCGGCGAAATAGAGATGAAAGTTAGGAAAATGTTCGCGGAGCGCCCTGAAGATGGAAACGACGATCGACAGGTCGGATTCATAGCGGTGGAACCACTGCACAAGGATGCCGTCGTCGTTGAGGTGGTTTTTGATCCGGCCGAAAAATTCACGCGAGAAGAGCCCGGAAACGCCGCTTACCCACGGGTTCGAGGGTTCCGAAATAATCATATCGTACGTGCGGTTACAGGTTGACAGGAAAGATTTCGCGTCGTCGATATGAAGAGATACGCGTTCGTCGGAAAACGCCTTCGACACCTTGTCGCCGATACGTCGTGCGGCAACGGCCATCGCCGGTTCGATTTCGATGATGTCCACTCCGGCAAGGGTGGGATCGTACAGAAGGTAATGGGCGGTCATGCCGCTCCCCATGCCGATAACGGCGGCCCGGGCGCTGTCATGGCTGATTGCCGTCGGGAGCACCCCGCAGAGCGCCATCGTGTATTCGTCGCCGCAGATGCCCCCGCGCACGTTGACTGCGGCGTCGGGCTTGCCGTTGGTACAGAGCACGAGGTTGTCGCAGTTGCGGTACAGGGAGACGGTGGCGGTTCTGCCGTCCCTGTGTGAAACGATCCTGATATCCTTGGTAATCGTGCCGTTGCGAAAAACGCCGGAAGCGGCAAGCGCCGGATCGATCCTTCCGAACGGGACCGCTGCGGCGATGATCGCGGCGCAGGTTGCCGGAAGAAAACGTTTCAGGCCGCTTCCGGAAGTTTCGTTGAAGAAATAAAGCACGTAGAGTCCGATGGCGATATCGATGAGGCCGCCGGTGGTGACGAGAAGGCGGACGCCGACGAGCGGCATCAACAGCCATACCGAACCGATGATGCCGATGATCCCGCCGAAGGTATTGACGGCGTACACCTTTCCGATGGTCGTTTCGCCGTAGCCGCCGCGGTAAAAGAGATGGATGATCAGCGGCAGCACCATCCCGGCGCAGATGGTTGACGGAAGCATAACGAGCATGCAGATGAGGTCGCC